>CAZWJY010000061.1:0-9531 GCA_964634335.1 uncultured bacterium | reverse complement strand
GTCTGGGTAGTGGGTGATTCCCCAGAGCATACAGTCACAGTGACTACAAAGCTGGTAGGTGATGAAAATCCTGAAAATGACTCTAAGACTCTGAAGGTAATAGGTATTGCTGAACCTACTCTACCCACAAAGTTTGCCCTCTCCTGTATAAGACCGAACCCCTTCACTAAGAACACAGTTATTAGCTATCAATTGCCAGCCCCCACCAAGGTCTCCCTTGCTGTGTATGATATAACAGGAAAGCTTGTGAAGGTTCTCGTCTCTCGTTACTCGTCACCTGGTTACTACACTATCACCTGGGATGGCAAGACTGTGGCTGCAGGAATCTACTTTGTAAAGCTTATAACCCCTGAATATAAGGCGACGAGGAAGGTAGTGCTGACAAGGTAGGTGTAAAGATAGGGGCGTTCCAATCCCGGGGATGGGATTGGGGCGCCCCTGCTTATAAGAGGTTGTCTATATTGAGATAGAAAATATTGGTTATAGTTTTATACCTTTTCTCTCTTTTTGAATTTACCCAGCCCGGAGAGGTGTCGACATCCTTTGCCTCTACCGCCTGGGTAGATAATGAGAATGTGAGCCTCAATCCTGCGATGCTCCCTTTTTTAAGGGGATATAATATCTCCCTTCTCCATACTAACCCATACTCTTTAATGGAATTGAGTTATAACCAATTCTCCTTTAATTTTAAAAATATATGCTTGAACGGTTCCCTGCTTGGTTCTGATATCTATAAAGAGTGGCTTCTCTCCATAGGGCTGGGCTTTAAATTTAGTAGCTCCCTCAGCTATGGGGTAAAGGTTAAAGGGATGGGAGTAAGTATTAAGGGATATGGGAATAGGTCCATCCCTGCAGTGGATATAGGGGTTCTCTACTATAATGATAGATATGGAATCGGTGGGGTTATTTCAAACCTTAATAGACCAAATATATCAGGCGATTTTATTCCCCTAAGGTTATCCATAGGCACCTTCCTTAATATCCTAAGGGATATAAATCTTGGATTAGACTTTGTAAAGGAAGAGGGATATAAGGAGAGATTTCTTACAGGCATAGAATTTCTACCCCTCCCCTCCTTTTCCATCCGATTGGGTCTATCTACAAATCCCCTCCTCCCTTCCTTTGGGCTATCGGCTTCCTTTAAGAGATTGAAGGTATCTTATACCTTCAGATTCCATTCCCGGCTTGGAGGGACACACCTGGTGAGTCTTAACCTTTCAGGTTTTTGAGCAACTCTACATACTTATCCATCTCCTCTCTTGTCCTCTTTTCTGTCACTGCTATAAGCATCCTATTATCTCCAATATCAATTCCTGGAAGAATCCCCTCTTTTATGAACTTTTCCATTATCTTTTTAGGCTCTATAGGGGTCTTTATCACAAATTCTTTAAAAAAGGGCTTTTGAAAGGCAAGCTTATAACCTTCTACCTCTTCTATCCTGGATGCAAGGTAATGGCTTTTTAGGACACACTGATAGGCGACTTCTCTTATCCCTTCCTTCCCAAATAAGGAGAGATAGATGCCAGCAGCCAGTGCGCATAAGGCTTCGTTTGTGCATATATTTGATGTGGCTCTCTCCCTTCTGATATGCTGCTCCCTTGTCTGGAGGGTCATAACAAAACCCCTCTTCTTTTCCCTATCTGTAGTCTCTCCTATAAGCCTCCCTGGTAATCTCCTTATATAGTCCCTCCTTGTGGTAAAAATTCCTAAGTAAGGTCCTCCAAATCCAAGGGGTATACCAAGGGGTTGTCCCTCTCCAGTAGCAATATCTGCTCCATACTCACCAGGAGGGGCAAGGATGCCAAGAGAGATCGGGTCAACACTTACTATTAAAAGCCCTCCTATACTGTGAATAGCCTCTGATATTTCAAAGATATTCTCAAGGTTTCCATAGTAGTTGGGATGTTGTATTATCAAACAGGCTACAGAGTCTGAAAGCCTCTCTTTTATGCTATCCAGATCAGTAACGCCATCTCTTTCCGGTATCTCCTCAAGCTCCACTCCTAAACCCTGTCCATAGGTCTTCACTACCTCTAAGTAGAGGGGATTTAATGCCTGGGAGATGAGAGCCTTCTCTCTTTGAGTAATATCCCTTGCCATGTGTAAGGATTCTGCCAGGGCAGATGGACCATCATACATAGAGGCGTTTGATACATCCATTTTGAACAGTTCTGCAATCAGGGATTGATACTCATAAATAGACTGGAGAGTCCCTTGACTCACTTCTGCTTGATAAGGGGTATAGGCTGTATAAAACTCAGGTCTTGATAGGATATGGTCTATTACTGAGGGGATGAAGTGGTCATAGCTCCCTCCTCCAAGAAAAGAGATATGGGTAGAGATATTCTGGGATGCAATTTCTCTTAAGAGCTTCCCAACCTCTAATTCTGATAGAGGCTCAGGCAGATTAATCTTGTCTCTTACTCTTATGCCTTCAGGGATATCCTTTAGCAGTTCTTCAAAAGAGGAGACGCCTATCCTTTTTAGCATCTCCTTCTTATCCTCTTCTGTATGGGGGATGTAAGGGATTTTAGTGCCCACTTTCAGCTATAAGCTTAGAGTAATCCTCACTGGATAAGAGGTCATTTAGCTCTTCTAAGTTGGAGGGCTTTACCTTTATTATCCATCCCTTTCCATAAGGGTCCTGGTTTATAATCTGGGGGGACTTGGATAACTCACTATTCACCTCTATTATCTCACCAGATATAGGCGAGTATAAGTCTGCCACTGCCTTCACAGCCTCAATAGTTCCATAGACCTCTTCCTGTTTTATTCTCCTTCCTGGCTTTGGTAGCTCCACATATACTATATCTGAGAGTTCTGACTGGGCAAAATCTGTAATCCCGGATAACGCATACCCCCCTTCTACCTTTACCCACTCATGGGTCTTTGTATATTTAAGGTCACTCGGCACTTTTGCCATCTATCCTCCTATTTATGAGATGGGGTCTTATAAAAGGGTGGTTTAATAATCACCGCCTTTGCCTTCCTCTCCCTTATGAGAATCTCTATCTCTGTCCCTATGGAGGCATAATCTATCTTTACATACCCCATACCTATCCCCTTCTTAAGAGAAGGGGAATAGGTTCCAGATGTAACCTCTCCTATCTCTTTTTCATCCTTTACTATCTTAAAATGGGGTCTTGGTATATCCCTCCCTTTCATCTCAAATCCTACAAGTCTTCGCTCTATCCCTTTCTCCTTCACTCTCTTTAAAACCTCTGCACCTATGAAACCCCCAGGCTTATTCAATTTTGTAATCCATCCAAGACCTGCTTCTAAGGGGTTTGTTGAGGCATCTATATCATTCCCATAGAGGCAATATTTCATCTCCAATCTCAAGGTATCCCTTGCCCCCAGACCTATCGGTTCTAAACCGAACTCTTTCCCTTCTTTAAATAACGAGTCCCATATCTTTAATGATTTCTCCTTAGGGATATATAGCTCAAACCCATCTTCTCCTGTATAACCTGTCCTTGAGATAAAAACCTCCTCACCAGCTATCCTGCAATGGGCAGAGCGGTAATATCCTATCTTAGATAGGTCAAAGTCTGTAAGTCTCTGAAGGAGCTTTTCTGAGATAGGTCCCTGGAGAGCAAGTTGACTGACCTCATAGGTTCTATTGATTATCTCTACATCACCAATTCTGTTCTCGCTCATCCATTTATAATCCTTTTCCATATTTGCCGCATTAACTACCAATAGAAACTCATCTGGAAGTCTATAGACAACGAGGTCATCTACTATCCCTCCATCTGGATAGCACATAGCTGCATATTGAGCCTGATAAGGGACCAGGCTGGAAGCATCATTTGTTATAAGCCAGTTGACAAACTTTAAACTATCCCTTCCTTTAATCTCTATCCTCCCCATATGGGATACATCAAATACACCTACACCCTCTCTTACCTTAAGATGTTCTGGTATGATCCCCTTATATTGGAGGGGCATTTCAAAGCCTGCAAATTCTATAAGCTTAGCCCCTGCCTCTATATGTCTCTGGTAGAAGGGTGTATGCTTAGCCATTTTATGATTGCCTTCTCAATATAAAGCCTATTCTCTGCCTGTTTCCATACTATAGAGTTTTTCCCATCTATAACCTCATCGGTAATCTCTTCACCTCTATGGGCAGGAAGGCAGTGCATTACAAGACAGTTAGCCTTCGCAAATTTCAGGAGTTCTTCATTTACCTGGAAGTCTTTAAAATCCCTTCTCCTCTTTTCTCTCTCCTCCTCCTGTCCCATAGATGTCCAGACATCTGTATAAATAACATCAGCCCCCTTTACTGCCTCTATAGGGTCATTGAAGATTTCTATATCTCCACCCATATCTTGCGCCTTTTTAATAACCTCCCTTTCTGGTTCATACCCTCTGGGAGTGGCTACTCTTAAATTTACATCCAATAGCCCTGCTCCTAAGATTAAGGAGTTACAGACATTATTCCCATCACCTATCCAGGCGATGATGGGTTTTGTGACCTCTCTTAAGGTAAAATAGTCGGCAAGAACCTGACAGGGATGTTCAAGGTCTGAGAGGGCATTGATTACAGGTATCTCTGCATTCCTGGACAGTTCTAAAAGTGTCCTATGAGAAAAGACCCTTGCAGCAATAAGGTCTACCCATTTTGATAGATTCTTTGCTATATCCTTTACCGATTCCCTCTTTCCCATCTGGATGTCCTGGGAGGAGAGGTAAACAACCGAACCCCCTAATTGGTTCATAGCTACTTCAAAGGTCACCCTTGTTCTTAAGGAGGGCTTCTCAAAAATCAAGGCAAGGGTATGACCCTTAAGGCTATCATCTCTCCTACTCTTTAAATCCTCTGCCAGCTCAAAGATCTTGAGGATATCTTCTCTTGATAAATCAAGAATAGAAAGGATATCCCTTTTCATAGAATGTATCTGCTCAAATCTCTATCCTCTGCTATATCTTTGAGTTTTTTTCGGACATAATCCTTAGTTATCACTACTTCTTTAATTCTACTGGAGGGGACTTGGAACAGGATATCCTCTAACAGAGTAGTCATTACTGTATGGAGTCTCCTTGCTCCAATATTTTCTGTTGCTTCATTTACCTTTGCTGCAATTGAAGCAACCTCATCAATAGCATCGTCAGTAAATTCAAGTCTCACTCCCTCAGTTTTTAGAAGGGCAGTATACTGTTTCACAAGAGCATTCTCTGGTTCTGTAAGGATTCTCTTAAAATCCTCCTTGGTAAGGGGTTCCAGTTCCACTCTTATAGGGAATCTTCCCTGAAGTTCGGGCACGAGGTCAGATGGTCTGGCGTTATGGAAGGCACCTGCAGCAATAAAGAGGATATGGTCTGTCCTAACCATACCATATTTTGTCATTACACTTGCACCTTCCACAATAGGGAGTAGGTCTCTCTGCACACCCTCTCTTGAGACATCAGGTCCTGCAGTAGTTCCTGAGCCTACAATTTTATCTATCTCATCTAAGAATATGATTCCAGAGTTTTCAGTCCTCCTCTTTGCTTCAGCTATTACCTCATCCATATCTATAAGTTTTTGGGCTTCCTCCTGGACAAGGATTCTTTTAGCCTCTCCCACAGTAAGTTTACGCTTCTTTGTCCTCTTGGGCATCATTCCTGAAAATGCCTCAGAGATTTCAAGACTCAGTTCATCATATCCTGCCTGGGAGAATATTTCAATAAAGGGAGAAGATGACCTTGTGACTTCAACTTCAATCATCCTCTTATCTAACTTACCCTCCTCCAGCATATTCCTCAATTTCTCCCTGGTCTCTTTTTGGGTATCAGTTTCTAACTGAGGTGTTGCAGGTAAGAGGCAGTCAAGGATTCTCTCTTTGGCTCCCTCCTCTGCTTTTCCCATCACCTCTTGGGTCTTTTCAAGTTTTACCATATTTACAGCTATCCCCATAAGGTCTCTTACCATAGATTCCACATCCCTTCCTACATATCCCACCTCAGTAAACTTTGATGCCTCAACCTTGACAAAGGGTGCCTGGGCAAGCCTTGCCAGTCTTCGGGCTATCTCTGTCTTTCCCACTCCAGTGGGTCCAATGAGGATAATATTATTTGGATATATCTCCTCTCTCAACTTCCCCTTTACCTGTTGGCGACGCCATCTATTCCTTAGGGCTATAGCCACAGCCATCTTTGCCTTTTCTTGACTCACTATATATCTATCAAGCTCTCTTACAATCTCCTGAGGGGTAAGAACCTCCGGACGTCTCTGAGGAATGCTTATTACCTTTTTTGCCAGTGCTTTCATTGCCTAAATTTTAGCAATTTCTGGACAAAAGTCAAGGGTTAAAGGATTTGAAATTGGTTGACATCCCTCCTGTTTAGGGTAAAATCAGAAAGGAGGTAATATGCCAGAACTGCCTGAGATAGGAAAGATATCTGAGGAGGTATTCCAAGACCTGATCTATCCAAGACTCGGAGCAATGAGAAGGGATATCCTGGTAGGACCCCAGCATGGGGTGGATGTGGGAATCGTTGAGATTGGGGATAAGGCGGTAGCCCTTACTGCAGACCCTGTCTTTATCGTCCCGGAATATGGGTTTGAGAGAGCTGCCTGGTTCGCTCTCCATATCCTTGCCTCAGATGTGGTGACATCAGGACTCCCCCCTGCTTTCCTATCTATAGATTTGAACCTCCCTATGAGGATGACCCAGGAAGAGCTTGAAATAGTCTGGGAGACTATCCATAGGGAGTGTGAGAAGATGGGAGCCTCTATTATCTGTGGACATACTGCAAGGTATGAGAATTGTGAATACCCTATGGTAGGAGGGGCTACCTTCATTGCAGTGGGAGAGAAGGATAGATATGTTACTCCAAAGTTTATCAAAAAAGGGGATAGGCTCGTTATAACCAAGGGACCTGCAGTGGAGGCATCAGGGATCTTTGCCACTATGTTTCCTAAATTACTGGAAAGAGAATTCGGTAGGGATTTTAAAGATAAAGCCCAGAACCTCTTCTACAAGATGTCTGTGGTAGAGGATGCCTTAACAGCAGTAAAGGTGGGGGTGAGGGATGGAGGGGTATCTGCTATGCATGATGCCACAGAATGTGGAATATGGGGAGCAGCCTGGGAGCTGGCAAAGGCAGCCTCCTTGGGGATAAGGATAGAGAAGGAGAGGATAGTTACAGAGGAGTGCGTCTCTGAGATATGCAGATACTTCAATATAGACCCTTATATCTCCATATCCGAGGGAACCCTCCTGATTGCAGTGAGAGAGAAGAAGGCAGAGGAGGTGGTTAAGGTATTGGAAGAGAGGGGTATCCCCTCCTCCATAGCAGGGGAGTTTACAGAGGAGAGATACGGGATGGTCCTTATAGAAGAGGGGAGGGAGAGACCCTTGGTCCATCCAAAGATAGACCCCTTCTGGAAAGCCTTCTATGATGCCCTCAAGAGGTATGGGGAGATGGAGAGGTGATTAAACCCTCCGCCTTAAAAGTTGTCTAATTATATAATGGAACTGATTCTGGGAATGCTACTAAGCCTCTGTTCTGCTGAGATAAGGGGGATGGTCAGGGATAGTAGCGGGGACCCTGTGGAAAGGGCTATGGTATATATCTATGGAGAAGATATCTATACCCTCACCGATGAGTCAGGATATTTCACCCTCTCAGGAATTGCCCCTGCAGCACCAAGATATATCCTGTGTGCTGAAAAGGAGAGATACTTTATTGCAAGGGAGGGAAACCTTGATGTCCCTTCTGATGTAAATCTCTTCTTAGAGGAGTATAGCCATAAAGAGTCCTATAAAACCCAGATTCTTGATTGTAGACTCTGCTATCTCATAGACCATAGGAGGATAGATACCCTTGTAAGGGAACCATCAGAGGATGCGGTTCTTGATATATCCCTATACCCAGACTCTGTAAAGCCCTATCTTGAGTCTGGAGAGTATATGGATAAGGACAACCCTGACATTCAAGCGCTTGCCCAGGAGATTCTCTCCTCTATTCCAGAGAGCGATAGGACAAAACAGACAGAGGTGGCAAGGGCAGTCTATCTATGGGTAGTTAAAAATATAGACTATGACCTGATGAACCGCTATCCCGGAGATATAACCTGTGGGAACTGGCAGACAGTGAATGGAGGCTGGGGGAAAAATTTTGCAGATTGGTGTTATCTACCTTCAGAGGTTATAGAGGAGAGAAGGGCAATATGTATTGAATATGAAAGATTTGCTGCCACTTTGCTTCGGGCACTCTCCATCCCTGCAAGACCAGCTCCTTTAGGAGCTCACCCAGTTACTCAGTGGTGGGTTCAACTACCAGATGGTTCTGGATACTGGGCAAATATGGAGACATCCAGAGGCCATCTCTATTATGAAGAGGGCGACACTCTTGCCTGTTTCCCCTCCCGGCCTGATTCAAAAATAGCCTTCTATTCACCAAATGCTGATGCCCCTATCCATAATGATTGGGGTTTGGATAACCCCTGTCTCTGGAGGGAGGTTACAGAAGCAGGAGGAGCAAGACTAAAACATACCCCAGAAGGGTTATCTACAGCCAGGGCTCTCCTTACTCAGTTCCAAAATACAGGGGAGGTGAGATACAATGAAAAACCAGCAAGCCCGGATACTCCCCATTATGAAGTCTATACAAGAGGGTTTCAGGTAGACTTGGCCACAGCAGAGGCTCAGAAGAGCCTCACAATCTCCTTCCCCTTATTCATAAACAACGAGTATAACCAGACCATTGACTATGCCTTCTTTACTAATCACCCTGAATGGGTTAAGAGAAAATGGATAGATACATTAAAAGATGAAAGAACAGGGGTAGAACTTCCTATGTTCTATGCCGAAATTGAGTTTAGACCAATAAGCTTTAAGGATGTTACATTAAAAAATCTATCCTTTGAAGAGGGAGAAGATACTCCTTCTGAATGGGAGACTTTTTCTACAGGTGGAATAAGTGAGTTTTCTCTTTCCTCTGATGCATTGGAGGGAGAACATTCTGGTTATATAAGAAGAGAAAGCCAGGGAGTTTCATACTTTTATCAGAGCTTTCCTGTAGAGGAAGGAGATGTAATAAGAATAGATGGATGGATAAGGACAAGGGATATAAAGGGCTCAGCTACTATAGACTGCATATTCTATGGGAATTATGAAAATCCTCCACCCTATCCTGGAACATATCCAAGAACTTCCCAGACCCATGGATGGATAAAAGTATGGGGAACATCCTACGCTCCTCCAGGCACAGACAGCGCAAGAATAGCCTGCACCATTGTAGGAAAGGGAGAAGTATGGTTTGATGGACTTAAGATTATCATCTCTCATGGCTCAGAAGAGGGAATAGAGGAGAGACACCCATCTTCCTCTCTGAGGCCCTACCCCAACCCCTTTACAGGGTCAATGGTTATAAGTTATAATCTTCCAGTGGAGGAGAGGGTGAATATTGAAATCTATAACCCCCTGGGTCAGAGGATAAAGACCCTGCTTGATGAGAAAAAGTCCTCTGGTTATCACTCTCTTGTATGGGATGGAACAGACAGTTCAGGAAGAAGGGTCGCCTCAGGGGTCTATTTCTGCA
>CAZWJY010000060.1:5757-9590 GCA_964634335.1 uncultured bacterium | reverse complement strand
TTCTCCTCAAAGATGTCTATCTCCCCTTTAAACTTCTCCTCTGAGCCCTAGGGGAGTTGGATATGGAGGGGGAGGGAGGTAAGTCTCTCCTTCATCTGGGATATCACTCTTTTGAAATCCGCACCTATTCTATCCATCTTATTTATAAAACCGATCCTGGGGATTCTGTATCTATCGGCCTGGTGCCATATAGTCTCGGACTGGGGTTCTACCCCACCTACTCCACAGAAGATAACGACTATCCCATCCAAAACTCTCAGGGCCCTCTCCACTTCAATGGTAAAGTCTACATGTCCAGGAGTATCAATGATGTTTATGCGATGATTCTCCCAATAGCAGGTAGTAGTGGCAGAGGTGATAGTAATCCCCCTCTCCTTTTCCTGGTCCATCCAGTCCATAGTGGCAGAACCCTCATCTACCTCCCCCATCCTGTGAATCCTACCTGTGTAGTAGAGAATCCTCTCAGTGGTAGTGGTCTTGCCTGCATCTATATGGGCTGCAAGTCCGATATTTCTAATCTTTTTCATCCAGAGAGTTTATGATATAGTTTAGGATTGTCAACTTAGACAGGAGTTATTTTGGCCTCTCCCCTATCTTTCTCAAGAGTTTCTTGGCCTCCAAATTCTGAGAGTATAAAAGGAGAGCAAGTTGGGCCATCTTCCTTGCCCTATTTAACTTCTCCCACCTCTGCTTAAGGGTAGCAGAACTATGATAGAGGCTTTCATACTCTCTATAACTTATTTTCGCCAATCTCACACACTCCAAGGAGACATCCTGAAGCACAAACCATAAGAGATAGGAACTCCTCTTCTCTATGAGCTTTTTATAGAGAATAGGAAGGGTATCTATCTTGTCTGCATTAAAAAGGGCATTTAAAAAACCCTTGTGGACCTTCTCATCAGGAGGAATGACCTCAATTGCTGCCCAGAGGTCTAAGGCCCTCTGAGCTGCAAGCTGAGGGTTGAGCTTTAATCGGAGATAGAGGGTATCTGAAAAAGTAGGGGATTTGAAAACCAATCCCCCACTAAGAAAAGAGATGACCCTTTTTAAGAATCCTGGTTTATCTGGAGGGGCAAAGGGTGCAAGCTGGTCATATACCCATCTGGATAACTCTTCCTTAGAGCCAAAGTATACTGTGGTCACTTCCTCTCCAGGATAGGGGTAGTCAAAGGAGAAGACATACACACCAGACCTCACCTCCTTGCATACCCCTCCATAGAGGAGCCCTATATAAAGGATAATAAGAAGATAACCTCTCATCTCTTCTATCCTATCCCTCCCTCTTCTCCTGTCAACCAATTATAAATTTCTCCCTTAGAGTTATCTTATTGTATAATTCTTGAGTCCTGGGGCTCCTGGAACTCTTATAAATAGAGGTTTTGAGCCTCCCTATTTTGGCATAAATTTTGCTATATTATAAGGTAGCTCTCTGGACATAAGGCCCTTGACAAAAAGTAGGGCCTCTATATAATTTTTTACCCCTTACCGATAAGGGGTAAAACCGAAAAGGTATCGGAAAGGGAGATGAGGTAAAAGGGCATAAAAGGAGGTGAAAGGAAGGAAATAGAGAGGAAAATGGAAAGGAGAAAAAGGAGGAAAAAGTGGTAAAAACAAAGATGTTTCTACTCATAGCCCTATTAGGCATAGGAATGGTAGGGTTCGCTGACCATGGGGGTGGAGGTGATGTAGAACATGGTTACTACTGGTGGAATGACAATGCTATCGGTTATCTCTGGACTGTAGGCATAGGAGACTCCTATTTAGAGCATCCTGAACGGATACCCTGGCAGAATGGGTGGTTCAGGGCCCTGAAGACCAATGATCCTGCCAACGGAGGTTCTGTAATAAGCGATACTCTCCATCCTGCTACTCCCTGGATTACGGGTAACAACCTCCCTTACGAATTCCTGGATTGGTGGGAGCTGAGCTATGTGGGAGTTATCATCAACCAGGATGGATACACAAAAGGTCCGATAAAACTGACCCATGGAGGGAAGATACCCCCAGAGTTGAACAAGAGTGGAAGCTGGCAGAATATCGTAAAGGATGCCTGGTTCTGGTTTATGGACAGGGTATACTCTAAGATATGGATCTCCACTGATGGTTGGGCCTGTTTCAGTAATGCCACTGGAGTAATAGATGCTCACGGCAATACCCCTGATCCTCAGAAGCCCAATGCTACACTGGCCCCCTATTGGACTGGCCTTCGGTCAGAACAACAGGGTTATGGTGGCACCAATTTCTGGGTAGACCCACCCTGGTGGGACCCTCGTCCAGATTCCACAGGGGATACCACCTATGTCCATGCAGATTCTGGTGCTGTGCTCTATGGATTTAGGTGGTATATGATAGAAGCTTACTCTTCTGCTCTTGACCAAGCTGATACCCTCTGGCCTGATTGGGATGCAACACATATTCGCAACCCTAATATCAGGGCTGGATTCTATGGCTTAGCTGATGGCTATGGTTATGTCTGGGTACCTGTTCCTGTCTTTGTTATAGAGTGGTGCGATATGCAGCTGGATGCCAATGCAGACTATCACTACACCTTTGAGATTCAGCTTGTCAATCCTGTAATCGGTGATTCCAACTGGGCAAAGTTCGTGGGCAAGCTGGGTAGGCCTGGACTTACAAAGCTGGTGGCCAATGCCCAAGTGGCCGAGATGTGGTTCTATCAGCAGAAGGTCCTTATACCCCAGCAGGTCATCTTCCTCTATCATGACCGTTACCATGAACTCTCAGGAGACAGGCCTGGTGGTGTGGCCAATTGGCCTGAGAATAAGACAGGAACCTATGATCTGGTAGGTGTAGAAAACGAAGATGGGACAAAGGGCCTTACTTCCAACTACAGTCTACTTGCAGATGGCTATCATGTGAAATTTGACTACTTCAGACGGCCACTGCATGACTTGGCTGCTTACATTATCAACCCTCCCTTCAATATCGTGTTGAGGTGGACAAAGTTTAAGCCCGTGGTATTGGTATCCAACTTTGGTAGGAACTCTGAGACCGGTGCACCTGTGGACTTGGAGGCCAAGGATACAGCTGGAACTCAAGTCTATTATGCCTCCAGTTCTGTGGACCTCAATGGCCTTGGCACCAACAGATGGAAGCTGCCCAACTTTGCTGATGGAACAGAGAAGACTGTAGAGATGCCTGCCTACTGGAAGCCTGGGGAGATAGGAACTGAGTACCACCTTAAAGCCAGTGTCCAGCTTGGGTCAGATCAGAATAGGGATAATGATGTTCATGAAAAGGACGTCTATGTCCACTGCGATGACACCTTAGCCTGGCATGACAAAGAGCCTGATGTCACAGAATGGGCATGGTATACGATGGACCCTCTCACAGGAGATAAGAAATACTCTGTACCCCAGGACTACGAGACCTTTGTTCCCTGGGGTGGTTCACAGCTCCAGTTCTCCTGGGTTAAGGGATTCGGTGCCTGGATAGTTGAAGGGTTCCCTGATGATAAGTATGGAAGGTACGAGATGGCCCTTGTTCAGGATGCCAATGCCCCTGGACTCTTTGAGGCTGGTCAGCCTGCCTATGATGGGGTTAATAATGTAATGTCTCCCCCTCTAAGGTCTACGGATAGCTGGGATGCAGATGGATGGTTTGACCAGAATGACAAGGCTGACGATTCTCCTGGTCCTCCTGGTCAGACAAGACTCACCAAGAATATAGGAACTGTCTGGTTCAATGATACCCTCTACTTGGGAGACTCCTTAGCTGCTAATGCATGGCCCACAGGTGGTGAGGCAGATGGTTGGATTGTCTACTGGACAGGAACTTATACCAGTGAACCTGCAGGTGTAACCTACAATATAGAT
>CAZWJY010000060.1:0-5747 GCA_964634335.1 uncultured bacterium | reverse complement strand
CAGGCATCAAGGTTCCTCCCTATTGGGACCTTACTGGTGCAGGTTTAGGAAGGAGGTTTGACGATTCCAAACATGGTATAGCCTTTGCCAACTGGTTCTTCTCTATGCCCTATTTAGCCAGCGAATATCCTGAGACTCAGCCCTTCCATCCTATGATTGAGACCTATATCCACACAGGCCTTTACGATGCAGCTGTATATGAAATAATTTCGCCTTCCTATGCACCACCTCCTGCTCTGGAGCCTGGATACTATGTAGAGGACCATACAGATGTAGACTTCATAGCCAACATCTGCAACCTGGGTAGGAAGGAGCTTACGGACGTAGCCTCTCACAGGTTCCAGGTTTATGCTATCCTGGTGGATGAGAAAGGAGATACTGTCCACAATGCAGCAGTGGGTATACCAAGCCTTGCTGTAGGTTCCTATGTCTCTGCCAATCCTCCAAAGTGGGAATCTGAGGAGGGTAACAAGAAATATACCCTCAGCATGGTGGTAAATTACGACTATCCTGGACTCCATGGGGCAGACCACTGCCCATACAACGATACAATCACAGTAGACCTTGAGGTGCTCTGGAGTTATGATGTGGCCTGCACCGAGATTGTGGAGCCTTCGGACAGTGTATACGATGCTGGTACAGATATGCCTCTAAAGGCTACATTCAAGAATGTGGGTATCAATGATACCGTCAACATTCCTGTGACCTGCAAGATCTACCAGGTAGGAGAGGAGACACCCCCGGATAGCCTCCTTTATATGTCTGACTACACCATACCTGACCTCAACTGGAGGGCATCACCTGCAGGTGCCCCGGATGAGGTGACGGTAGACTTTGGGACATTCAAAGTACCTCCTACCACCATTTCTGGTTGGCCCCACTCTGGTCGCTATATGAAGATAGAGTTCAGGCTGGCAGAGACATGGATGGATGAGGATCCCAACAACGACTTCCAGACGAAGTATGTGAATGGGTTTGGTATAGAAGAGAAGTCTGTAAATCTTCCTAAGACCTTTGAGCTCTCTCTGGTAGCCCCTAATCCTATGACTTCCTCACTTGTGATAAAGTATGCTCTCCCGGTGGTCTCTCAGGTATCTCTCAAGGTATATGATATCTCTGGTAAGCTGGTAAAGACTCTGGTGAATAAGAGAGAGGCTCCTGGCTACAGAGAAGTTACCTGGAATGGGATGGATAATCAGGGTAGGAAGGTATCTCGTGGTATATACTTTGTGAGGATGAATACCCCTTCTTATAAAGCAACCCGTAAACTGGTGATTCTCCACTAAGATGAGAAGAGAGAGGAGAGGGAAGGGGTTTATTTTAGGATTCCTTCCCTCTCCTCCCAAAAAGGAGGTGAAAGGTTTATAAAAGAGAGAAAGAGAGAAACAATAAGGAGGAAGAGATGTTAAGAAAAATGGCTGTTTTGATAGGTATCCTTACCCTAATGGGTGGGGTAATGGCAATGCCGTTTGGTGCAGGAGGCGGTGATCCTGAACACGGCTTCTACTGGTGGAATGATGATACCACAATGACCTCTCCTTATGATGGTAAACCAGGCTGTTTCTGGGCATGGCTCCAGTATCCTGAGAGGTTACCCAAACTCCAGTACCACTCCCACTCCTATTCTGGAACCACAATTCGTCACGGACCAGTAACCCATTCCCCAGGTTATCCCTATAGGTTTATCTCCTGGTACGAGTTGAACGGCAAACCCGATGACCCTGCAGCTGATGACTACTATGTGGGTCATATCCTTAATAAGGATGGATATACTAAGGAGGATGTACCTCTTACTGAAGGTGGCAAGATACCTCCTGAGTGGACAGGAGACGGCCACTTCCACGAGCTGGAAGGGACCTACTACTTCTGCTACTTTGACAGAATCTATAACCGTATAGATATCTCCACTGATGGCTGGGCAGCCTTCAATTCAGATGGTGAAGTGAATCCACAGGGTAAGATACCCAGTGGAGATGCCCCCAACGCTACTATGGCCCCCTTCTGGGTAGACCTGGTGAGTGAACAGCAGGGCTATGACCCGAGCACAGGTGGTATCCATCCTGATTCTGGTGGCGTCCTTTGGGGCTTCAGGTGGTACGTGATGAGGCTCAATGGATATTCTGAAAGGGTTCCTGGTGGTATTCCCACTGTAGATGTTCAGTATCTCCGAATACCTGTCTTTGTTATCGAGTGGTGTGATATGCAGTTGAGTTCTAACCCTTCGGCCCACTACAAGTTCCAGCTCCAGCTCATCAACCTTTCCACAGACTCTGCCTGGGCAAGATTCGTAACCAGACTGGCAAGACCTGGGTTGAAGGATAGCACAAGTGAGCCTGATATAGCCTGGATGTGGAGGTATCAGGGTAGAGTCCTATTCCCGCAGTTTGTGGTCTTCCTCTATGATTCCAGATACGATGAGGCAAGCCATACCAGGAAGACAGATAATACCGAACCACCTCCAAAGTGGCCCAGTCTATATAGTGAGGGATACAATCTGGTGGGTGTAGAGAATGAGGATGGAACAAAAGGGCTGGAATCCAACTATAATCACCTGGCAGACGGTTATGCAGTAAAGTTCGACTACTTCAAACGCTACTATAATGACATAGGAATCTCTATTGCCAATCCTCCTTTCAATATTGTCCTGAGGTGGACAGAATTACAGCCTGTGGTAACAGTGAAGAACTACGGACGTAACCCTGCAGACAATGTCCCTGTCTCCATAGAGATAACCAAGGAAGGCACAGTAGTCTACTCAGACAATACCCAGATACCTCATCTCAATGGGTTGGGTACAGATAGGTGGAAGTCTCCTGTAAATGTGGCAGGTTCAGCTGGAGAGTTCCAGTTCGCCAAAATATGGATTCCAGAGGATATAGGCACAAAGTATCACATAAAGGCCTTTGTGAGTTGGGGAAGTGACCAGGATCCTGCAAATAACGTGGATGAGAAGGATGTCTTTGTCCACTGCGATGATACCCTCAAATACCACGACCGTAACCCTGTAGGTCCTATGACTATCGGTCCCTATATCTATGTAAACCAGTTCACTGCCACTTATGTTCCCTATGGAGGGTCTCCGATAGGGTTCTCCTGGGTAAAGGGTCTGGCCTGCTACCTCTTCAACTTTGATGATGGGTACTGGAACGATTTTGAGATGGCCCTTGTTGAGGATAACAAGCCTGGTCCTGGTGTAGGGGGGACACCCAATCAGTTCAGGTATAACTACGACCCTGGTTGGGGATGGTGGACCAATACCCTCTATCCCTCCCTTGCCTTAGATAAACCCTTATCTGGAAGGAGTGAGAACCACGACGGCTGGTACAATGCAAGAGATACAATGCCTGGAATGTCTGGAATAGGTGGTGGCCTGCCTGGATGGACTGTGATGACCAGGCACTTCGGGAATAAGTGGTTCAACGATACCCTCTATCTCGGAGACTCCTTGGCACCTGGTGCCTGGACCAGGAGCCTTGAGGGTCTATCAAAGCCCCATGATGCGAATACCTATGAGAATATCCCTAATGAAGAGGACGCCTGGATAGTCTTCTTTGAGGGTAGGAAGTGGGGACCCTCAGGATACATCTCACCTCATGGAATGTATTATGCAGAAATTCTTATGGCTGACAATACGGGTAGAATGGTAGACCCCTTCTGGGAGCTGGTAGGAACAGCCAACTACGACTTCAATATGGACCCCTACTATGGTCCTGTGGGACCTCAGAGGGGTGACAGGTCTGACTTCCCTATGTATCCGTGTGCCTATATGTTCTCCCCTTACCCAGATTCTATACCCTGGCATCCTATCACTGAGGCCTTTATCCACACAGGTGAGCACGATGTTGCCCTTTATGAAGTGAAGAGGCCGAAGATGTATGATGCACCTACAGCAGTAGAGCCTGGATACTATGTGATGGCTCATGATACTATGAACTTTGAGGCCAAGATCTGTAACCTGGGAAGGATGGACGAGTCCGATGATGCCAACCACCGTCTGAGGATTATGGCTACGGTGCTGAAGGGAGACAGTGTGGTCTTCTCCTCTGAGGCTGGTATCCCCTCGCTTCCTGTAGGCGAGGCGATAGAGGATGCCAAGCCCCCGAGGTGGGATGATACAGGACCTGGTAATGAGGAGTATGACCTCGTGCTCTGCGTCAACCTTGACTGGCCTGGTCTCCATGGTGCTGACCATTGTCCCTACAATGACTCTGCCAGCCTCCACTTTGCTGTCCTCTGGAGGTTAGACATCGCCTGCACTGAGATCGTTGAACCCACCCAGGACAAGGTATCTCCTGGAGAGACCATAAACCTGAAGGCCACCTTCAAGAATGTGGGGATGACTGATACTACCCATATACCTGTAACCTGTAAGATCTGGCCCTCAGGGGATGAGATTCCCAAGGATAGTCTCGTTTACCAGTCCAACTACTGGATCGAGGACCTCAACTGGAGAGCCTCACCTGCTGGTCCACCCATAGAGGAGACCGTAGACTTTGGGAGCTTTAAGGTTCCTCAGAGCACAGTCCGTCCTGGTGAAGGAATGTGCTTAAGAATCGAGTTCAGGGTTGCCGAGATATGGAGTGACGATTATTCCATGAACGACATCCAGACTAAATACATCAACTGTGTAGGAATAGCTGAGAAGCCTGAGATGCCAAAGTCTTTTGAGCTCTCCTCTGTAGCTCCCAATCCCATGGGCTCCTCTGTTCACATCAAATACAGTGTCCCGGTAAAGACCAGAGTCTCCCTCAAGGTCTATGATGTCTCAGGAAAGCTCATCCGCACTCTCGTAAACGATGAGGAAAACCCAGGATTCAAGGAGGTCTCCTGGAATGGACTGGATAGAGCAGGCAGGAAGGTATCGCGTGGTATATACTTCGTGAGGATGGATGCTCCCAACTACACCGCTACCAGAAAGATCATCCTCTTGCGCTGATAAAAAGTAGAGTTGAAAGAGGGGGCCCTTAAAGGGCCCCCTCTCTTTGAATAAAGTAAGAAATAAATCTATAGCAGACCTTGGTTAACTTAAAAAGGGAAGTTACCTCTCTCCTGTAAGCTTCAGTTTTACCTGGGCTCTCTGAATGTTCTTTCTTGCATTGGGATAATTTGGCTGGATCTCCAATACCCTTTTCCAAAGCCTGATAGCTAAGGAATAATCTTCCTTTGTATAAGCTTCCATACCTGCTATATACAGCATATGGGCGTCTCGGGCCCTTATCTTCTTTCTCACCTTTTTTAAATAGGAGAGGGCCTGAGAATTATTTGGGTCATAGGAGAGAATAGTCTCAAACTCCTTCTCTGCTTCCCAGAACGCCTTCCTCTTCAGTTTTGATATTCCCAGTTCCATATGATAATGGATTGCTTCATCTATTTTAGATTTTATCTCCCTCTTCTCCTTGAGGAGTCTTGAGTCCCTGGGTGCCATCCTCAAGAGTCTATTGCATTCTGATAAAGCCCTCCTCCACCTCTTCTCCCTTTTGTATTCCTCTATCCTCTTCAATCCTGATACCACTCTCTCTGCCATTCTTACTTGTGTCTTCCTCATATATTCTCTCACCCTTTTCCTTTTAGGACTTCGGGATTCAATGCTCCTCCACTTCCTGAGGGCTGAGGAATAATCTCCTTTGGAGTAACTTTTTAGGGCTTCCTTAAGGAGGGTATCTACCTCTGAACCAAAAGAGAGAGAGAGTTGGTATAGGGCCTTCTCCCTGTAGGTCTTTGCTTCTGTATGGGTGGAGTCTATAGAG
>CAZWJY010000059.1:0-9689 GCA_964634335.1 uncultured bacterium | reverse complement strand
ATTATTCTGGTTGAGAGTCCTGATAGCTTCCAGATTATGGTTGTTAAAAAGCCTACAACCATACCTGTGATAGCACCCCATTTTGTCACCTTCTTCCAGTATAATGAGAGAATGATTAAGGGTCCAAAAGATGCACCTAAGCCTGACCAGGCAAAGAGAACAAACCAGAATACTACCCTTGACTTTGTGGCTGCAAGTATTAAAGAGAGAAGACCGAGAATAAGGACAGTCAGTCTGCTCACCAATACTATCCTCTTCTCCCTCTTAAATATCTTCTGGTATATATCTCTGGCAATGGCTGATGCTGCTACAAGAAGCTGAGAGTCTGCAGTAGACCTGATAGCTGAGAGGATTGCTGCAAGCATCATCCCTGCAATTACTGGAGGGACAAGTTTTAGAGCCACCTCTGGAAATGTATATTCAGGGTCAGAAAGATTGGGAATCAAAACCCTCCCTGCAAGTCCTAAGAATATGGCACCATAATAGACAAGAACCCCCCAGGTTATGGCAATAACCCTCCCTCTCCTAATCTCCTCTTCTCCTTTACATGCCATATACCTTGTTATCACATGGGGTTGTCCAGGATAACCCAGACCTATCCCCAGATAGCCTATCACCATACCCAGAAGGGCAAAGCCTGTATTCTCTCCAGATAGGGTGAGGAGGGAGGGGCTGAGCTTTCCCAACTTAGAGATGAGAACTCCAAATCCACCAACATTCAGGATGGCTATTATGGGAAGGAATACAAGTCCAAAAACCATCAATAGCCCCTGGACTACATCTGTCCAGGATACTGCCCTGAATCCACCAAGGATGGTATAGATTATAGTAATGCTTGCTCCTAATAGAACCCCTCCAAGATAACTCATCCCAAAGACCGCATCAAATGCTTTCCCTGCTGCATTGAACTGTGCTCCCACATAACCCATCATACAGAAGAATATAATCAATACCGCTATACTCCTTATAAGATGGGAAGTGTCTTTGAATCTATTCTCCAGATAGTCAGGGATAGTAAGGGCATCTAAGGATTTTGAATCCCTTCTCAGTTTTGAGGCGATGAAATACCAGTTGGCAACATAACCCAAGAGGCATCCAGGGACAATCCAGACAACAGACATCCCAAACTTATATGCCATACCAACAAGCCCTAATACTACCCACCCACTCTCTGAAC
The DNA here is from genome assembly GCA_964634335.1 of uncultured bacterium. Classification (GTDB taxonomy): domain Bacteria; phylum Hydrothermota; class Tepidihabitantia; order CAYHGV01; family CAZWJY01; genus CAZWJY01. The sequence continues at coordinate 8,512 of CAZWJY010000059.1, read as the reverse complement.
TTGCCACTGAACTAATAGCAGTTACTAAGGAACCAAGCCTTCTGTTGGCTAAGAAGAAGTCCTCAACTGTCTTTGTATATCTTGTAGCATAGGTTCCCACTCCCAAGACAAAGAGCATATAGAGGATGAAGGCAAAGAGAAGCCAGAAGGAGAAACCTATCTATTCCTCCTTTCTGTAAAATATTTTATAAAGGTAAAGAGGAGGAGGACTAAGGGAAAACCTAAGTATAGAAGCCAGATCTCAAAGGAGACCCTTGGCTCATTCATCGTTTAATCCATATCCCCTATTTATTTCTCTCCCTCTTTGCTTCTTCTATTATCTTTGAAGCTATCTCTTTCGGGACCTCTTCATAATGGGAGAATCTCATCTTGAAATATCCCCTACCCTGGGTCATTGACCTCAAAGTGGTTGAGTATTTATACATCTCAGCAAGGGGGACAAGGGCTTTTATCTTCTGAAAACCTCCAGAGGGTTCCATCCCCTGAATCTTTCCCCTTCTTGAATTTATATCCCCAATCACATCACCCATATAGGTCTCAGGAACCGTAACCTCTACCTCATATATAGGTTCTAATAATGTAAGTCCTGCCTTCTCTGCAGCAGCCTTAAACCCTATACTTGCAGCTATCTTAAAGGCAATGTCTGAAGAATCTACCGGATGATAGGAGCCATCATAAAGGGTTACCTTCAGGTCTATCACAGGAAATCCTGCAAGGACTCCCTGAGCCATAGTCTCTCTCACTCCCTTTTCTACTGATGGTATATACTTAGAAGGCACCACCCCTCCAAATATCTCATTCCCAAATTCAAACCCTTTACCCCTGGGTAGAGGTTCCAACCTTAGCCACACATCACCGTATTGACCATGTCCGCCTGTCTGCTTCTTATACTTACCCTGTGCCTCTGCTCTCCCTTTTATCGTCTCTCTGTAAGGAATCTTTGGGCGTTGAACTTCAACATCTACTCCAAACTTCTTCTTCAACTTCCCAAGGATGACATCTAAGTGGAGCTCCCCCAAGCCTGAAACCAGCTGTTGTTTCAATTCTGTATCATAATGGTAGGCAAAGGTAGGGTCTTCTGAATGGAGTCTTGCAAGACCATTGGAGACCCTCTCCTCATCCCCTTTGGTCTTTGGAACGATAGCTATAGAGATGGAAGGGTCCGGGAATGGTATGGTAGGGAGGAGGAGAGGGGATGAGGAATGGGCAAGGGTATGGGAGGTCTTGGTCTTCTTTAATTTCACCAATCCACCAATCTCTCCTGTGTTTAAAGAGTTTACCTCTCTCCTCTCTTTGCCTTTTATTCTATAAATTTGATTTATCCTCTCCTGGGAATCTACACTCACATTATAGACTGTCATCCCTGGCTCAAGTCTACCTGAGAATACTCTGGTGTAGATAAGGTCTCCTATATGGGGGTCTGCTACAGTCTTAAAAGTCAAAGCTATAAGAGGACCCTCGGGTTCAGGTCTCTTCTTCTCCTCTGCTTCTGTCTTTGGATTCTTTCCTTTGATCTCTATCTCTAAGGAGGAGGGGAGATATTCTGCTGCAAATTCTAAAAATTCCTCTATCCCTATATTGAAGTAGGCATCTCCACATAGAACAGGTATAATCCTCTTAGATTCTATCCCTCTCTTAAGAGCCCTCTTTATCTCCTCAGGAGTAATCTCCTTACCCTCCAGATACTTTTCCATAAGAGAGTCATCAATGTCTGCCATCACTTCTGTAAGGAGGTCTCTGTATTCTGCAATCTCAGATTCCATCTCCTTGGGTATAGCTACCTCTTCTCGTTTCCCTCCCTTATAAGCAAAGGCTTTATCTGTAAGCAGGCTAACTATACCTGAGAAATCTTCCCCCTTCCCCATCGGCAGATTTATAGGACATATCTTCCCTTTAAAGAAACCCTTCAGCTCACCTACTATCTTATAAAAGTCTGTATGCTCCTTCTTCAATTTATTTACAAAAATGACCTTAGCCTTATCAGCATTACTCAGGTATTGAGAGACAAGTTCGGTACCAAACTCTATACCAGATGTGGCATCTATAATTATCACTCCTGTATCACATGCCCACACGCCGCATAAGAGGTCTCCTGTAAAGTCTGCATACCCAGGTGTATCAATGATATTAAAGAAGGTATCCTTATAAATTCCATAGCCCAGTGATAGGTTAATGCTTGTCTTCCGTTCTATCTCATCCTCATCATAGTCAAGAATAGAGGTCCCATCATCTGTCCTTCCAAGCCTTGTATTCTCACCTGTAAGATAGAGGATAGCCTCCCCAAAGGATGTCTTTCCACAACCAGAGTGTCCAAAGAGTCCGATATTTTTTATCCTATCAGGTGTTATATCCTTCATATCCCTCCTTTGATTTAAAAAGTTCTCCCCTACACATCCAAATTCTCCACATATTTGGCATTCTTCTCAATAAACTCCTTCCTGGGTTCAACCTGTTCTCCCATAAGTATGGAGAAGACCTTATCTGCCTGAGCCGCATCCTCAAGGGTTACCCTTTTCAGGATTCTCTTCTCAGGGTTCATTGTAGTATCCCATAGCTGCTGAGGGTTCATCTCTCCCAGACCTTTATACCTTTGTATCTCATACTTATCCTCAGAAGAACCCTTCAGAAATCTCTCCAGTTCCTCCTCTGTGTAGAAATATCTCTCCTCTTTCCCTCTCTTCACCCTGTATAGAGGGGGTTGAGCGATATAGATATATCCAGACTCTATAAGGGGTTGCATAAATCTATAGAAGAAGGTTAAAAGCAGGGTTCTGATATGGGAGCCATCCACATCAGCATCGGTCATAATAATAATCTTCTTATACCTCGCCTTATGAGGGTCAAAGTCATCCTCTCCTATCCCAGCTCCTATGGCAGATATGATAGTCCTTATCTCAGCATTAGAGAGGATTTTATTGAGACCCGACTTCTCAACATTCAGGATTTTCCCCCTTAAAGGGAGGATAGCCTGAAATCTCCTATCCCTTCCCTGTTTAGCAGAACCACCTGCTGAGTCTCCCTCTACTATGAAGAGCTCAGACTCCTCTGGGTCTTCTGAGGAACAGTCTGCCAGTTTACCTGGAAGGGTATCAGACTCTAAGAGTGACCTCCTCCGTGCAAGCTCTCTCGCCTTCTTTGCTGCAACTCTTGATTTTGCTGCCGATATAACCTTAGAGAGGATGATATTGGCTGCCCTGGGATTCTCCTCCAGGAACTTGGAGAGATTCTCAGATATAACAGACTCCACTATCCCTCTAACTTCAGAATTACCCAGTTTTGTCTTTGTCTGTCCTTCAAACTGGGGGTCCTTAAGTTTTACAGAGAGGACAGCAGTAAGACCCTCCCTTGTATCCTCTCCGGTTATATCAAGGTCTCCTTTAAGGGCTTGGGACTTCTTTGCATACTCATTTAAGGTCCTTGTGAGGGCTGACTTAAAACCTGCCAGGTGGGTCCCACCCTCATGGGTATTTATAGTATTTGCATAGCTGAATATATTCTCTAAGAACCCGTCGTTATACTGAAGGGCAGCCTCTATCTCAACCCCATTCCTCTTATCATTTATATAGAGAGGTTTTATTATTCTGGTGCGCCCTGCATCTAAGTATTTAAGGAAATCTAAAATCCCATTGCGATATTCAAAGACCTCCTCCCTTCCATCCCTATCATCCACAAGTCTTATCCTTAAACCCTTGGTGAGATAGGCAAGCTCTCGTAATCTTGTAGCCAGTAAGTCGAACTGGAACTCCCTCTTTTTAAATATAAGAGGGTCTGGTTTAAAGGTTATCTTTGTGCCTACTGATTTTGTTGTCCCTTTAATTATAAGGTCTGTCTTTGTCTCCCCCCTCTCATACCTCTGATAATATATCTTCCCATCCCTGTATACCTCTACCTCTAAGAACTCAGATAAGGCATTTACCACAGATACCCCTACACCATGGAGACCCCCTGCAATTGGATATGTCTTCCCTGTAAATTTTGCCCCTGAGTGGAGCATAGTCATCACTACCTCTACTCCTGGCTTATGCTGGGTGGGATGCATATCTACAGGTATCCCTCTCCCATTATCCTTCACAGATACAACAGCAGAACTGTGAATCCTCACCTCTATCTTATCACAATATCCTGCCAGGGCTTCATCAATAGAGTTATCTACCACCTCATAGACCAGATGGTGCAACCCTCTCACCCCTACATCCCCTATATACATAGAGGGTCTGCGCCTCACCCCTTCCAGACCCTTAAGGACCTGAATCTCCTTGGCTCTGTATGTCTCTCTCATAAGAATCTGATATCCTTTATAATCTCCTCACCTAAGCTTCTATTCAGCTTACCCCTCAGTTCCTCCTTTAGAAAATAGAGCTCCTGCCTCCATACAGAGTCTCTTACCTTTATACTCAATACCCCATCAGTTACTTGTAAGGGCACGGTCTTATCCTTTATAGCCTTCCCTGCGACCTCTCTCCAGAGTTCTAATGCCCTCTGTTCCTTAATCCCTCTCTCTAACCCCAGCTTCTTTATCACCCTGGGGAGGATTAAGGTAAAACTCTCAAGGCTACCTCTTCTCCTTCGCATATCTCATACTACCCAAAAATATAATAAAGTCAAGACTAAAACTCATCTATTGACAATATTGAAAACAGAGATAATCTTCAAAAAGGAGGTAGGATGAAAAAGGTTCTTTTATCCATAATAGCCGGGATAATAGGAGTCTCCCTGCTCTATCTCGGTTGTGAAGAGACAGGGGTGAGTGTAAATCTCACCTGCATAACAAAGACTACCAGCATAATGACCAGTATACAGAGTGAGATTCTTAAAGAGCTATGGGGTGAGGCAGAGAAAGGGGTGATTGGTATTACCTGGACATGGACATTAAAAAAGCCTGAGGGTGAAGGGGTTGTCGTAGAGAGGAGCAAAGGAGATATCTCCCACTTCTCCATCATTGATACCGTAACCCCTATAGATTCTGTTATGACCTATATGGATACAGATACCATTGAGCCTGATACTAAGTATTACTACAGACTCTCCTTTCTCAAGGATGGGGAACTCACCCCATTTGATACAGTAAACCTCACTACCCTCTCCTATCTTACTATTGAGAAGCCTGAAAAGGATACCCTCTCCATCCCCAATGACACCTTAGTAGTATCATGGCATAGGGTCAAAGGGATAGATAACTATAGAATCCAGATATATAAAGGGACAGATACAACATCTCTTAATAAGCCCTTGTATGATGATACCCTCACCACTAAGGAGGAGTTAATTACCAGAAAGGTTCCGGCAAAGGATATGCCTGCCCTTCAGGTCTATGTGATAAAGGTGACAGCCACAAGGCTTGCAGAATACTTTACAGATACATCAGAGGGTCTCAAAGCCTTTGTCAGGATACCTTGATTAGAAGATTAGGGGAGCTTGTAAGGGTAGAACTGTCAAAGGAAGAGGAGGAGAGATTTTCTAAGGAGATACCAAAAATTATTGACTATTTCCACTCCCTGCAGAACTTAGACCTCAAGCATATAGAACCCCTCTCCCATATAATAGATATAGAATGTCCAAAGAGGGAGGATAGACCTGAAAGGTATGGAGAGATAGAGCTTCCCTATAAGAGGTATAGATATCTCTTTGTTCCAAAAATCTTGTAGAGTGAATCTCTACGACCTTCCAATCTTTAAGCTTAGAGAACTCATCCAAAGAAAGGAGATAAGCCCTATGGATATCTTAGAGTCAGTGATAAAGCGGATAGAGGAGAGGGAATCTGAGATAAATGGTTATATCTCCCTTTATATAGAGGATGCAAAGAGAGAGATAGAAAAGATAGCCGACCCTTCAGAACACCCTCTTACAGGCATCCCCATAGCTGTGAAGGACAATATAGCTGTGAAGGGTAAAAGGCTCACCTGCGGTTCAAAAATCTTAGAACCCTTTATCTCCCCTTATGATGCCACTGCAATTGAGAGGTTAAAGACTCACAAGACCATAATCTTAGGGAAGACAAATATGGATGAGTTTGCTATGGGCTCTTCTAATGAGAACTCCTATTTCGGTCCTGTGCATAACCCTTTTGACTTAGAAAGGGTGAGTGGAGGCTCAAGCGGTGGTTCTGCTGCTGTTGTTGCCTATGGAGGGGCTATTGCTGCCCTGGGTTCTGATACAGGTGGTTCTGTCCGTCAACCGGCTGCCTTCTGCGGGGTTGTGGGATTGAAACCTACCTATGGGAGGGTATCAAGATACGGTCTTGTCGCCTTTGCCTCTTCCTTGGATGTAATTGGACCCATTACTAAATCTGTAAAGGATGCAGGGATTATCCTCTCTGTAATAGCAGGGCTTGACCCAAGGGATGCCACCTCTGTGGATAGACCCATAGACTTTCTACAAGATATAGAAAAGCCCTTAGAGGACCTAATAATAGGGGTCCCAAAGGAGTATTTCCAGGAAGGACTGGATAAAGAGGTAAAAGAGAGTGTGCTTAAAGAGATAGAAGGGATGGAGTGTAGGGATATTATAGATATATCACTTCCCCATACAAGATATGCGGTAGCCTGCTATCAGATTCTGGCAATGGCTGAGGCATCCTCAAACCTTGCACGCTATGATGGGGTGAGATACGGGTATAGAAGGGTTATGGAAAGCCTTATGGAGATGTATGGAGCCACAAGGGAGGAGGGTTTTGGAGCTGAGGTGAAGAGGAGGATACTCTTGGGAGGGTATGGGCTTTCCAAGGGGTATTACGATGAGTATTATCTTACAGCCCAGCGAACAAGAAGTCTTATAAAGAGGGACTTTGAGGATGCCTTCAAAAGGGTTGATGTAATAATCACTCCCACTACCCCTACCCCTGCCTTTAGACTGGGTGAAAAACAGGACCCCTTGTCAATGTATCTATGCGATATCTTCACAGCTCCGGCATCCTTGGCAGGACTCCCTGCCATATCCATCCCTGCTAAGGAGAGGATAGATGGGCTCCCTGTAGGTGTTCAAATCATTGGAAGACCCTTTGATGAGAAGACAGTTTTAAGAACAGCCTATGGAATCACAAAAGTATGAGGTAGTAATAGGGCTTGAGGTTCATGCCCAGCTCTCTACAAAATCCAAGCTCTTCTGCAGATGTCCTGTAGAATTTGGAGATGAACCAAATACAGATGTCTGTCCTGTATGCCTTGGACTACCAGGTGTGCTTCCAACCCTCAACAGAAAGGCGGTAGAGCTTGCTATAAAGGCTGGACTTGCCCTTGGTTGCAAAATCTCTTTAAGGAGTAGATTTGCCAGGAAGCACTACTTCTATCCAGACCTACCAAAGGGTTATCAGATTACCCAGTATACAGAGCCCCTTGCCTATGATGGAGTATTGGATATAGGGGGTAAGAAGATAAGAATCAGGAGGGTCCACTTAGAGGAGGATGCAGGGAAACTTATCCATTCTGATATAGAGACCCTGATAGATTTTAATAGGTGTGGTGTCCCTTTAATAGAGATAGTAACAGAACCTGATATGAACTCTGCTGAGGAGGCTTATAGATTCCTCACTACTTTACGGCAGATTTTAAGATACCTGGGGGTCTCCTCCTGTGATATGGAGAAAGGGGAATTCAGGTGCGAGCCGAATATATCCCTCCATCTATCAGGGAAGGGGTTAGGAGTGAGGAGAGAGATAAAGAATCTCAACTCCCTCAAAGCTGTGAAGGAGGCATTGGAATACGAGATAAGATACCAGAGAGAGACATTAAAGAAAGGGGGGAAGATTATCCAAGAGACCCTTTTATGGAACCCTGCGGAGAAGAGATGCGAACCTATGAGAGGGAAGGAGGAATCAGAAGACTACAGATATTTCCCAGAACCTGACCTCCCACCCCTTGTTATCAGAAAAGAAGAGATAGAAGAGATTAAAAGGTCCCTACCAGAGTTACCCCATCAGAAGAGGGAGAGGTTTTTAAAGGAATATAAACTCCCCAATAACCTCATTTCTGTGCTTGTAGAGGAGAAGGGGCTTGCAGATTACTATGAGGAGGTGGTGAGGGAGATAAGAGAGCCAAAACTTGTAGCCAATTGGATAGTTACAGAAATGAAGAGGGTAATGAGAGAAAAGGGGATGGGATTGAAGGGATTTCCTATTTCTCCTAAAAGCCTTGCAGAACTCTTGGGATTTGTGAAAGGGAATAGGATAAGTCGAATAAAAGCAAAGGAGGTCTTCTATAAGATGGCAGATACAGGAAAGGGGGCTAAAGAGATAATAGAGGAGAAGGGATGGGAACTCCAGAGAGATAAAGGGGAGGTCTTAAAAATTGCAGAAGAGGTGATAAAGAGACACCCAGAAATAGTAGAGAAGTATAGAAAGGGGAAGACTACAGTGATAGGATTTCTCATAGGAGAAGGGATGAGACTCAGCAAAGGGAAATTTGACCCAAAGGAACTGAAAAAGGCAATAGAATCCCTTATATTGGAATTTTAGAAATTAATCTTTTAATGGTTATTGCTTGGTGAATATAAGATTGCCACGCCCCTGTGAAATAGA
>CAZWJY010000058.1:0-9715 GCA_964634335.1 uncultured bacterium | reverse complement strand
AGTATAGCAGTTGGTCTCACATTATTTTGAGGAGAATATACCTTTCCTCCCACTCTCCCATAAGCGTTATCTCCTATTTCACAGGGGCTCGCAATGACAGGTGAAGTTAAACCCATAAATTATGGGTAAGTTTCAGTGAGAAGGAGTTGACAAATCCTCTATCTTATCTATCCTTATCAATGGTTGTCCTTATCCAGGGGAGACCAGGCTCTGGAAAGACTACCCTTGTGAAAAGGGTTCTTGAGAGACTTGATATCCCTTATACAGGATTCTTTACCGAGGAGATTAGAGAAAAGGGAGTAAGGAAGGGCTTCAGGATTGTAACTGCTTCAGGTAAGGAGGCTATCTTAGCCCATATAGACTCTAAAAGTTCTAAAAGGGTCTCAAAATATGGGGTGGAGATAGAGAATATTGAGAGGGTAGCCGTGCCATCTCTTAAAGGGGAAGGGCTTGTAGTTATTGATGAGATAGGTAAGATGGAACTTATGAGCAGGAAATTTAAAGAGACCCTGAAGGAAATATTTGAGAAGAAGAGAAAGGTCCTTGGGACTATCCCTATCTGTAGAATTAGATTTATAGATGACCTCATCTCTAAATATAGACCAGTGGTAATAAGATTGGATAGAAAAGATAGCGAAGAGGTCTTAGAAAGGGTCCTCACCCTTTTGAAAAAATGAAGAGACCTGTAAATCCCGCAAGGATTCTGCTCTCAGGTTATCTCCTTGTAATCCTTATAGGTGCCCTACTCCTCTCCCTCCCCTTTTCATCAAAAGGGATAAGTTTTATTGACAGTCTCTTTACCGCCTCTTCTGCCACCTGTGTAACAGGTCTTATTGTAAAGAATACTGCCACAGACTTCACCCTATTTGGAAAGATTGTGATACTCGTCTTAATTCAGATTGGGGGTCTTGGCTATATGACCCTATCCACAGCCTTCCTGTTTATTCTGAGGAGGAGAATCTCTCTTGAGGGAAGACTCTTAATGAGAGAGTCCATCAACTATCTGAGCTATGAGAACCTCCGCCATTTTGCCTTTACCATCCTCAAGGTGACTCTTGTTGTAGAAGGGGTGGGTGCCCTTTTACTATTCCTATACTTCTCCTCCAGGATGCCTCTGAAGTATGCCCTTTTTCAAGGGATATTCCATGCAGTCTCTGGCTTTTGTAATGCAGGACTCTCTACATTTCCTAATAATCTGGGGGATTACTCTAAGAACTTCTTCGTCCCTGCGGTAGTTATGAGTCTATACATCCTTGGGGGGCTTGGGTTTATAGTGATAAGCGATTTATACAGGACCATTATAAAAAGGGAGAATAAGAAACTGCTCCTCCATTCCAAGCTTGTCCTCTCTACTACTATTCTCCTCATCCTTACAGGGACAGCCTTTATTCTTCTTATGGAATGGAATCACGCTCTTCAGGGATACTCTATACCTCAGAAGCTCCTCATCGGACTCTTCCATTCCACAACCCCCAGGACAGCAGGCTTCTCTACTATAAACATCTCCCTGTTTCGTCCTATTACCCTTATCATTATTATCCTCCTTATGTTTATAGGGGCATCACCAGGAGGGACAGGAGGAGGGATAAAGACTACCACAGCAAGTCTCCTTCTACTTCAAGCCCGTTCCTTCATCGCAGGGAAAGAGGATGCAGAGGTCTTCAAATACAGGATATCCACAAGGGTAGGGATGCGTGCCTTTGTTATCTTCCTCCTCTCCCTTTTATGGGTATTGACATTTACCATACTTATCCTAATCTTAGAGAGGAACAATGGAGGGATTTTGAGGACCCTTTTTGAGGTGGTTTCAGCCTTTGGGACTGTGGGGCTCTCCTTAGGCTCTAATACTATCCCTAATCTCTCTTCTTCCTGCGACTTCTCTATAATAGGGAAGCTTTTGATAATACTCACGATGATAGCAGGTAAGGCTGGAACCCTCTCCTTAGGTGCTGCCCTTATTAGAAGGGAGAGGAGTCTTTATCAATATCCAGAAGGGAGGATTTCAATTGGCTAAGAGTTTTGCTGTTATAGGGCTTGGTGATTTTGGTATGAATGTCGCCAGAGCCTTGAGTAGGAAGGGTTTTGAGGTTCTTGTTATAGATACTGATGAGACAAAGATAGCTGAGATAAGTGAAGAGGTATCCCAGGGTCTTGTTATGGATGCTACAAATGAGAGAGCCTTAAAAGAGGCAGGGATTCAGGATGTGGATGTAGCTATTGTGAGTGTAGGAACTGATGAGGCTATCCTTATAACCCAGCTTCTGAAAGAGTTGGGAGTCTCAAGGGTGGTGGTAAGGGCTACATCTCCACTCCAGGGTAAAATCCTTACCAGGATAGGGGCAGATAGAGTAGTCTTCCCTGAAAGAGAGATGGCTGAGAGGCTTGCCCAGTCTCTCTCCTCTCCAAAAATCTTTGATTATATAGAACTCTCACCAGAGTATGGAGTCGTGGAGATTGTCGCTCCAAAAAAGCTCACCGGTAAGTCCCTTAAGGAGAGTGGATTGAGAAAGAATTATGGGGTGACTGTTATGGCTATAAGGAGAAAATACCCTGTGATGAGTAAGAAGGGAACACCAGATTTTAAAGAGGAGGCGATAATATCACCAGGGGCTGATGATGAGATTCAGGAAGGGGATATATTGGTCCTCTTAGGTAAATATAAGGACTTATCAAGGATTGGGAAGCTATGAAATTGAATCACCTTCTTGAGGTAGGACAGTTCTATCTCTTAAATAAAAAATACAGCTTAGCCATAGACAAGTTTAAACAGGCTCTAAGGCTTAACCCTGGTTCTGCTCTCCTCTTCTTCTATCTGGGTCTTGCCTATGAGGGTGGAGGTCATCCAGAAGAGGCAAAAGAGATGTACAGGAAGGCTCTACTTATAGACCCAGAATATGAAGAGGCAAAACGTCGGCTACATAGGCTATAAATGTATTGCCCCTATTGTAAGGTAAAGATGAGAGAGAAGCATAGACTCTTCCATAAGAAGAGAAAATGGGTATGCCCAAAATGTGGATTTGTAAGGATGCAGAGGATAAAAAAGGGGAGGAGGGATGAGATCTCTATTAAAACTGGGACTTCTGCTCCTTTTTAGTCTTATGTGTGGTGCAAAAAGGGAGGAGAAAATGGTAAGAGAGCCGTCTGTTGCCGGGAGTTTTTATCCTGCTGATAAAGATTCCCTTGCTAAGATGATTGATAGGCTTTTAGCCGGAGTACCAAAGCTGGAGAGAAAGGGAGAGATAATAGGGGCTGTTGTCCCCCATGCAGGATATCCTTATTCTGGTGGGACCGCTGCCTATCTCTTTTCCTATATCTCTAAGATGCCTTTCAAGACCGTTGTTCTTATAGGACCTTCTCATTATATGTACTTTAGAGGCATTGCTGTCTATGGGGAAGGGAAATGGAAGACCCCCTTAGGAGAGGTGGAGGTGGATAGCGCGCTGGCTCATAAAATCATAGAGAAGAACCCTATCATCAGAGATGAACCAGAGGCTCATAAAAGAGAACATTCCTTAGAGGTAGAGATACCTTTCCTGCAGAAGGTGCTAAGAGATTTTAAGATAGTCCCTATAATGATGGGAGACCACGATTATAAGACCTGTGAAATCTTAGCCCATTCCATTGCAGAAGCAGTAAGGGGAAGAGAGGATGTCCTCCTTTTAGCCTCCTCTGACCTCTATCATGGATACTCCTATGAGGAATGTAATAGGATTGATAAGAAGACTCTGAGCTTTATAGAGAAATTGGACCCAGAAGGTTTATCCTCAGCTCTTGAGAAGCGTGAGGCTCAAGCTTGTGGAGGTGGACCTATTGTGGCTGTAATGCTTGCCTCTAAGCTATTGGGAGCAAATAAAGGAGAGGTCCTATTCCATACTAATTCCAATGATGTTATAGGAGAGAGGGGAGGATATGTAGTAGGATACTCGGCAGATATCTTTTATAAGACTCAACCAAGAGGTCTGAATAAAAGAGAGAAGGAGGAACTCTTAAGAATAGCAAGGGTATCTATTGAGAAGAGAGTGAAGGGGGAGAGGTTGCCAGAGTTTACCCCCTTCACAGAGAGATTGAATCTCCCTCAGGGAGTATTTGTAACCATTAAGGAGAACCATCAACTAAGGGGCTGTATAGGTTATATAACCCCTATAAAACCTCTGTATCAAGCAGTATCAGAGATGGCTATCGCAGCAGCTACTTCTGACCCAAGATTTCCCCCATTACAACCCTCTGAACTGAAAAGGATATCCATTGAGATAACTGTCCTATCCCCTTTGAAAAAGATAGAGAACCCTGAGGAGATTGAAGTAGGTAAACATGGAATTGTAATAAAGAGGGGTCCATATCAGGGGTTGCTCCTTCCTCAGGTAGCAACAGAAGAGGGGTGGGATAGGGAGACATTCTTAGCCCATACCTGTCTCAAGGCAGGACTGCCTATGGATGCCTGGAGAGAGAAGGGGACAGAGATTTATATCTTTACAGGGGAGGTATTTGGTGAATAAGACCCTTGACATTTTTCTTAAATATGCTAACCTAAGGAATGGTTATTAGAGAAAGGAGGAAGATATGAATCTGCAGGGAAAGAGAGGATGGATGATAGGGTTGGCTATGCTTATTCTTATAATGGGTATAAGCTGTGGGAGACCTACAGTGGTGGTCCCAAACCTTATAGACAATACAGTAGATGTTGCCAGAGTCATAGTTGCAGAGAGTCAGCTACTCCTATCAGTGGAGGGTGAGGAGGAATCCTCTACAATACCTGAGGGGAGAATCTGCAGACAGAGCCCTATGAGAGGTTCTAAGGTAGAGAAGTGGACAACGGTTAAGGTCTGGTTAAGTAGAGGGCATTGAGACCTTTCTAAGGATGTTTAAAAAAGAAAGGAGGAAGAGATGAATCTATGGAAAAAGAGATGGATAGTAGGGTTAGCCCTGATGGGTCTGTTTGCTCTTGGCATAAGGTGTCCGAAAAAACCCCAGACGGTAATAGTTCCTGACCTTAGGGATAATACAGTAGATGCTGCCAGACAGATAGTGGCTGAGAGTCAGCTGCTTTTATCCGTGGATGGTGAAATGTTCTCTTCCACTATTGCCAAAGGCAGAATCTGCAAGCAGAGCCCTATGAGGGGTTCTAAGGTAGAGAAGTGGACAACGGTTAAGGTCTGGGTAAGTAAAGGACCAGAGGTTGTTAAACATGCAGTCCCAAACCTTATAGGGTCAAAACTCTCAGAGGCAAAGAAGATACTTGAAAGTATAACCCTTAAGGTAGGGAAGATAGATACTGCCTATTCTGAGAAGATAGCCAAGGGATGTATTGTCTCTACACACCCTGCTGCAGGGGTTATGGTAGAACCTGATACCAGAGTAGATATAACCATAAGTGCTGGTCCAAAGATAAAGTATGTGAAGGTTCCCAGGGTTATAGGTATGAAGATATGGACAGCTAAGAGGGTAATCCGTAGAGCAGGCTTAAGAGTAGGGAGAGTATCCAGAAAAGTTACCACCGAATACTATGAACATACTGTTTTCGGGCAGTTCCCAAGACCTGGCAAATCAGTTCCCATAGGTTCTAAAGTAAATCTGACTGTAGCCGCTGCCTTACCATAATGGGGAGAAGACTCTGGGTTATCTTAATCCCTTCAATCTTTCTTACCCAGTGTCAGAAGAGAGCCATTCCCTATGAAAGAGAGGCTATTGAATTCAGACCCCTTACCGGGCTGTTAAAAGGTGAGGTAGTAGATGCAGCTACCCACCATTCCATCCCTGGTGCCCTCCTGACTTTTGTCAATACGGATATAAAACCCATCTATACCGATAGAGAGGGTAGGTTCTCTTTACCAGTTCAACCCCGGAGATATAAGATAAGGGTAACCGCAGCCGGATATGCACCTGGTGAAGTCTGGATAGATGTCCCAGAGGGAGGGAAGATGGTGAGGCTTCTCTTAGAGAAAGGGAGACCTGAACCTTTAAAACCTGTTGAAATTTCAACTAAGAGGTCATTCTCTATCTATTTTGATAAAGGTAGCAGTTATATAAGACCAGAGTTTTATCCTCTCCTCTCAAGGGTTGCGGGTATTCTTAAGGAAAATCCATCTATGAGGGCAGAGATAAAGGGTTATACCGATAGTGTGGGGGATGAACTTTTTAATCTCAGGCTCTCCCAGAAGAGGGCTTTTAGGGTAAGGGACTACCTCACAGGACTTGGTGTAAGTTATGGAAGACTTACAGCCCGGGGTTATGGGGAGAGATTTCCGTCCTATAATAACCGAACGATAGGGGGGCGTAGACTTAATAGGAGAGTGGATGTAATTCTCTACTGAGCTGGGCAGAATTGAAGGGTCTTTCAGAAAGAAGGTCTTTGATAAAGAGGGAAATTTCTTCTTTTAAAATCTCTATCCCTTCCCCTGTAAGGGCTGAAATGAATAAGGCGTCAGGATATTTTCTCTTTAACCTTTCTAAAACCTCTTCTTCAAATATTCTATCTATCTTATTGAATACAAGTCTTATACTCTTTCCCTTGCAACCTATCTCAGAGAGGACTCTCCTTGTAATCTCAATTCTCTTCTCAACCTCTGGAGAGGAGATATCGGCAATATGGAGGACAAGATGGGCATTAAGGATTTCAGCCAGTGTAGCCTTGAAAGAGGCTACCAGTTGGGGAGGGAGATTCCTGATAAACCCTATCGTATCTGTAAGAAGGACCTTTATACCATTCCCTAAATATAGGGACTTTGTATTGGAGTCAAGAGTAGCAAAGAGATAGGGAGCTACCTTTACCTTAGCCTTTGTAAGTCTATTCATAAGGGTAGATTTCCCTGCATTTGTATATCCTACAAGGGATATCTTTATAAAACCCCTGCGGTGTCTGCGTTGGGTCTCCCTCTCCTTCTCAATCCTCTTCAGCCTCTTCTTAAGGGTAGATATCCTCTTCTTTATCAATCTTCTATCCTCTTCCAGTTTCTTCTCACCAGGACCCCTTGTCCCTATCCCTCCTCCAAGTCTGGATAGGGTTCCTCCAAGACCTGTAAGCATACTCAACCTATACTCCAATTGAGCAAGCTCTACCTGAATCTTAGCCTGGGCAGTATGGGCATGCCTGGCAAATATATCAAGGATGAGGGCGGTCCTATCAATGGTTCTTACCCCTGTAGCCTTCTCAATATTTCTTATCTGAATCGGAGTTAGGGCATCATCAAATATGAATAAATCTATATCATACTCCTTGGATAATCTCTTAAGCTCTTCTATCTTCCCTCTCCCCAGGAAGGTAGCAGGGTGGGGCTTCTCCTTTATCTGCATTATCTTCTCTACAACTTCACCCCCCGCAGTCTGGGTAAGGGCTTCCAACTCTTCTAAGGAATCTATCTTCTCCCACCTCTCTCTGTTATTCTTAGCCAGCCCTATTAAAAGGACCCTCTCCTTGGAAGTATCAAGCTCATACATCTATAGCCTCTTTAAAACATATATTATTCGTTGTATTACAGTGAAGGAGATCCCTGCAAGGAGAATCCAGAGGATAACCGGGAACAGGCTTCTGGGTAGAAGGATGGCACCCATAGCAAGGACAATAACTCTTACGGTTCTATCAAACACTCCTATCCTACACTCCATTCCAGCCCCTTCAGACCTTGCCCTTAGATAACTTACCATTAATGATAGAAAGAAGACATTAAACAGAAGGATAGTTAGAGGGGAAGGGAAATAGTAAAGGAACAGCCCAAGATAGACAAAGAACTCCGAGAATCTGTCAAGAGTAGAATCAAGGAATCCACCTGCTAAGGTTACTCTATTCCCTTTCCTTGCCACCTCTCCATCAATTGTATCAAAGAATCCCCCAATTATTAAGAATAGTCCTGCCAAGGGAAATCTACCCTTAAAGAAGAGATATCCTGCCAGGAGATTGAAGGGCAAGCCAGCAAGAGAGATAAGGACAGGAGAGATTCTGTATTTCAGGATGAGCCTGGTAAGGGGAGATAGGATAGTGTGTGCCCTATCTCTTATCCTCTCCCTCATAACCCTCTACTATCAGGACTACCTCCCCCTTTATCTTCCCATCCTCCAGCTGGGGAAGTAGTTCACTTATCCTCCCTCTCATCACCTCCTCAAACTTCTTGGTCAACTCCCTTGCTATAGCCACTTCTCTATCAGAGAATATAGAGAGCATATCCTCAAGGGTTCTTATAAGTCTATGAGGGGATTCATAGAAGACCATTGTTCTTGGTTCATATTTCAATGCCTCCAGCCTCTTCTTCTTCCTCCCTTCTCTCTTCGGTAGGAACCCCTCAAAGACAAACCTATCACAGGGAAGCCCAGAGACCACAAGACCTGATAAAAGGGCAGAAGGTCCTGGAATAGGGACTATCTCCAACCCCTCCCTTATGGTCTCCCTTATAAGATAAAATCCAGGGTCAGAGATTCCCGGAGTCCCTGCATCTGATATAAGAGCGATACTCTCTCCCTTCTTCATTCTTTTAATCAACTCCGGTGTTCTCCTCTCCTTGTTATGGTCATTAAAGCTTATAAGAGGCTTCTTAATTTTGTAATAGTTTAATAGAACCTTTGACCTCCTCGTATCCTCACATGCTATAATATCCACCTCTCCTAAAACAGATATAGCTCTCAGAGTAATATCCTTAAGGTTCCCGATAGGGGTACTCACTATATATAGACCAGGTTTGAGCATAGTAAAGATTAAGGGGTAAATAGAGAAAAGTCAAGGGTCGGTCTTTTATCAAAATAACCTCCCTTCCCCATCAGGAAGGGCTTGACATTCCAGAATAGCAGGCTATAATAGAAGCCCATTGTGAATAACACCTTTGAAAGTCCTTACCATCTGCCCAACAGACAGAGCAAGGGCATTAACCCCTTTCTAAGAGGATGAGGTCAAAACCATTAAGGGCGGTAATTGTTGCAATCGCCCTATACTCCTTCCTTGTGAGTATACAACTCTTAGGGGTATCCCTAAAACTTTTCGGAGTGGGATTCAGTCATCAACTCATTCGGACCACTCAAAATCCCTTTGTAGGGCTATTCATTGGGATTCTGGTAACCTCTCTCGTCCAGAGCTCTTCTGTTACTACCTCTATAGTGGTAGGGTTTGTAGCAGCTCAAGTCCTGGGTATATCCAATGCCATCCCCATTGTGATGGGAGCAAATATTGGGACTACAGTAACAAATACCCTTGTCTCCCTTGGTCATATTACAAGGAAGGTAGAGTTCTCCAGAGCCTTTCCCGCAGCTATAGTCCATGATTTCTTCAATCTCTTAAGTGTCCTTATCTTCTTCCCCTTGGAGATAAACTTTCACATAATAGAGAAGTCGTCCCTTATTCTGGCAGAAGCATTTAAAGGGATAGGTGGGCTCACCATAACATCCCCCTTAAAGGTAATGACATCCCCTCTTGCTCATCTAATAGCAAAGGTTTTGGGTTCAAATCCTATAATAGTTATGCCTCTATCATTGATACTCCTCTTTATCTCATTGAAGTTCTTAGTTGACATACTAAGAACACTTGTGAGTAAAAGGGTAGAGTTGACTTTGGATAAGTATCTCTTTGGGACACCTGTGAAGAGTCTTCTCTTTGGATTCTTATTAACCGCTGTTATCCAGTCCAGCTCTGTAGCCACTTCTCTTATGGTTCCCTTAGTAGGAGCAGGGCTTTTGACTTTGAGGAAGGTATACCCTTATACCCTGGGGACAAATATAGGGACTACACTAACTGCTA
>CAZWJY010000057.1:0-9718 GCA_964634335.1 uncultured bacterium | reverse complement strand
GGTGAGTTCTTTCTCAATCCATATATATTTCCTGCTCACCAATGAGTCACCTATATATTCACTGACTATCCCATAGCTTGAATCTCTGACCGCTCCCAACTCTGGCTTATACCATTGGAAGTAATAGGTCTCTGCTTCAAAGGTTGCACCAAGACCATAAAAGGAGACCCACCCATTTACCTTAACCGTTCTCTTAAGTTTATAAGCACCCTCTATCTCTCCAAAAGGGACTGAAATATTCTCCTGGGATAACACCCTTACCAGGTCTTCAATCATCCTTAAGGTATCCTCCTCTCCATCCTCATCAATATCTATAAGGTAAAGGGTATCCCATGAGGGTTTCCAGGATTTCCCTATCTCAAAAGGGGTCTTGTATAAAGTGCCGATGATAGGCAATGGTCCAAGTATATGACCTATAAGGGAATCCCCCTCCTCCCATAAGGTATCTGTTAAAGTCTCCGTCCCTGCATCATTTACACTTATCTCTTCCTTAAGATAGGCTGAATCTCCCTGATAGATGAACTCCTCTATTATCCTTGCAGTATCTCTGATAGTATCCAGAGTCACAGATATTCCAAGAGGACCCCAGGAGGAATCCTTCTTTACTTCCTTGTATGCCCATAATGTGCCTCTGGAGATACCAAGATAATCTCCTACATGTCCTGCATATAAGCCAGAGACTACGGCTATAAGAGTCAAAAGCCTCATCCTTACCTCCTGATAGATTCTACTTCTAAAAAGTAGACTGTCAACCTTCACTATCTTAAACTATCCACATTTATTGGCTATCGGACAATGGTCATTGCGAGGAACATAAACGGCGAGATTACAATGAGAAGGACCGAAGTAGAAACACTATTTTTGGTCGAACATGAACCATAAATTATGGGCAAAATTCAATCCCTATAACTTCTCAAGGAATTATCCCTTCCTTTCCTCCTATAGCTGATAAGAACTAAACTCTATCTCTCTTTACAAAATACTCCCCTTCTACTTTTTCCCCTTCTTCGCCCTTTTCACAGCTACTACCAGAGCCGCCTCAAAGGGGATCCTCATACTCAATGCCAACTCCTTAGCCCTTGCCTCAGTCTTCTTATCAGCAGAGACCATAGCCTTAACCACTCTCTTCAATTTTGGTCTCTTGTTGAGCTCGTGTAGGAGTTTTGAGTCTTGAAGAGAAAACTCTATCCCCTTATATTTAGAAGGTGCCTCAGCTACCTTAAGAAATTTTGGTTGAGCAGGTCCTCTATCAGCTAAGAGCCAGTCTAAGGAGACCTTACAGACATCCGCTATCTTCACTAAGTTTTTATAAGAAGGGGAGACAATCCCTCTCTCCCATAGACTTAGATGCTGGAAGGTTACTCCTAACCTCTTTGCAAGCTCTGTCTGGGTTAACCCCATCCTTTTCCTTGCTTCTTTTATCTTTGCATTTAAGGGTTTATTAGACATCTTTCCTCCTCTCTTGACATGTCATACTTTTTTATTAAACTATATGTTATGAGTGCTGTTACTTGTGTAACTTTCATACCTGAAATATACCCCAAAAAGGGGAGGATGTCAACCCCTAAGATTAGGGAGGCAGATACCAAGGAGATTAAGAAGAGGATGATAGATTTAGACCTCACGATGCGTAAACTTACTGAAGAACTTAAGAGTCAAGGTTTTAATATATCCAGAGCAGCTGTATCTATGACAATCCTGGGCTATCGTCATAATCTAAAGCTCCAAAAAGCCATTGCGAAGAGGCTTGGGATGAGTCTTGACAAAGCCTTTCCCTGTAAGAAGAGATGAAAGTTACTGTCTATCTTAAATCCGGTGGATATGTAGAGGGAGAACTGATTAAAAAGGAACCCCAGGGTTATGAGATAAGGGGAAATATAAAGGGGATAATGGATGAGATGGAGGGTGTTCTTATCTTTATCCCCTTCTCCAATATCCTTTTTGTAATAGTAGAAGAAGAGTAGCCTCATTCCACTATCTCTGCCTCCTCCATTAATCTTAGGAACCTCTCCTTATTTATCGCCTTATAAATTGCCTCCTTTTTCAATACCTCTGGAAGGAGATTGAAGAAGGCGCCCAGTCCCAGGAGGTTCTTTATACCTACCCATACCTTATCTATTACCCTTTCCAATTCTCTCCTATCGACCTTAGTAGACTCTCTTACACTCCCTTCCATAGCAATATATATCCCTCCAAAGTCTGCTGCCTTTATCCCCCTCCTCCTCAAAACCTCTGCCCATAGATATCCGTATATACTCCCCAGGAAATGATACACGCAATTACCCATCCTCTTAAATTGATTATCTGCAATACCTTGAAAGAATCTCTTCTTTATCTCCTTTCCCAAATTAGGGTCCCATATCGCATAACCCTTTGCCTTATATACCTTCCCTCCCTCTCTCCTACTCCCTGCGACCTCTCTTGCAAATACTCTACCTCTCTCTTCCCTTTCTACTGCCCATAGCCTCCCCTGCATAGCAAAGGTAGGGGTAAGCCCTTCCATTTCTCCTATCTTCTCTCCTGTTCTTACATTATAGACCTCATACTTCCCTGGGGTCTTCTCTATATTGGAGTGAACCCTGCCTCTGCTTACCAACCCTTCCATCCTCTCTCCAGGATAGAGAAGGTCATAGAGTTCCATTCTTAAGTATTTCCTTGATATAAGTTCAAATACAAGCTCCCTCACATCCGTTTCAGACAACCGAAAGGGTGAGAGAATCTCCCTTATCAATTTTAGAGTCGTCCCCACCGATCTCCTCTGATAACAATAGGATAGAACCTGTTGTGCTGCAACAGATAATCTCGGCTCATATTCAACAGGCTCAATCCATCCTTCCCTTGCTTTCTGAAAGAGGACCTCAAAAAATATCCTCTCAAGGTCATCTCTATAAAGACCATAAGCAAGCATCCTCTCCTTTTTACGATTCCCCCTCCCCATCCTCTGAAGTAGAGAGGCTACAGAGGGTGGAGGCTGGTAGAATACCACTCCATCTATATCCCCGATATCTATCCCCAATTCCAGGGTAGTGGTTGCAGAGATTATCCCTATTCTGGATGAGTCCATAAGTCTCTCCACATCTTCTCTCAATCTCTTATCCAAACTCCCATGATGGACCCATACCCTCTCTTTATAGTTCCACATCCTTTTCAATTTAATCCCTACCTCTTCTGCATCCCTCCTTGTATTTGAAAAGAAGAGAACCTTCTTTAACCCCTTCTCTTCCATCCTCTCCAGAATCTCCTCAAGGTTATCTTTATATCTAAGGATTTCATACTCTATCTCTCTGGGTGCTCTATTTACCACTACATCAAAACCCTTTATATACCTCTCCCCCACCTCTTTTGGATTATAGATGGTAGCAGATAACGCATAGTAATTCATCGGTAGTCTCTCAAGTCTCTTTATCCTCTCTATCAGAATCCTTAGCTGATCTCCCCTATAGGTAGCATCGTATAGGTGAAGTTCATCTATTATGATAACCCTGAGTGATTCAAATAGGGAGGGATACCTTGAGAGAAGGGAGTCTAAGGATTCAGGGGTTGTTAAGAGGAGGTTGGTCACCCTATCCGGTTTAAAGTCTGGATGGTCTCTTGTCCTTCTTGATATACTCATCCCTAAAAGGGAGAGAGGCGGTTCAAGTCTCTTATAAAGGTCATTGACCAGTGCCCTTGTAGGGGTGATATAAAGGATAGAGAAACCCTTCCACCCCTCTCTTTTTAACCTCTCTATCACCGGGGCTACAACTGCCTCTGTCTTCCCTGTTGCTGCAGGGGATACCACCACAAGATTCCTCTTCTCAAGGATTTTGGGGATGACCAGGGACTGGATAGGAAGAAGTCTACCAAACCTTGAGAAGAATGGACCCCAGGTATATCTAAGGAGATGGGGTATCTCCATAATGGCGAAGGATATCCAACTCTTCTATTGTAGATTTTAAAAATGGTCTTAAACCTTTTCTATAATTTGGCATCACCCTCTTTTTAATCCTCTCTATCTTATCAGAGACAAATTCAGTCTTATAGGCTTTCGCATATATCTTAATTATCTTATCAAACATCTTCTCATACTCCTCCCTCTCCAGATTTCCTAAACTTATTCTCTTTCTGGAAGGGAATAAGGAAGATACCTTCTCATAATAAAGGGAGAAGGTGGGGGTAATGGAGAGAATAAGGAATATCCCGGATGGGGTCTTATATAGATAGGGTGTTGCCCTTACCCCTGAGTGGACAAAACCATCCTCATCAAGAACCCCTATCCCTAAATCTGTAAATCTCTTTAATTTGAACTTTAACAACCTCTTATCCCCCAGGGTTGTATGGACAAGCCCCTTATAAAGAGAGAATCCAAACTCTCCAGTTATCTTAGAATAGAGGTGGAAGAGGGTCTCACCCTCATCTATAAGAAGAACAAGCCCATTTACCCCTGCCTTCTTAACAATATAGCCAAGTCCACTCAAGAGATAAGAGATAATATCTACAGCAGACCTATGGTTCAAAATCACAGGGAGTTTCCATTTATGCCAGAAATTTAAATACTCCCTTGGGATCTCCTCACCCTCTATCCAGTCCCATAGAAGGGCTTCATTCTCATCCCTTTTTAACAGGTCTATAGCCTTTGAGAAAAAGAGGTGAGGTTTGGGTAGTTTTATCCCTCTGGAGAGTTTCAGTAAACCCTTGAAATCGTATGTGGTCCCATCCCTTATAAAGGAGAGGTTCCTTACTATCTCTCTGTATACCCTCCTGGGTTTATAGGGTGCAACATCAAAGGGGTCAAGTTCTATCCTTGAGATGGCAAACCTATTCTTCAAGGCATAGAGGGAGATATAATCTATGAGATGGGTCTTACCTGTTCCATACCCACCCTCTATCAAAAAAATATTTCCCCCCTTCCTCTTAAAGTTTTCAAACTCCTCCTTGACTCTTCTTATCTCCCTTCTCCTTCCAAAGGTAAAACCCTCAACCCCATAGTATGGGACTACCCCTAATCTGAATGCTTCAATCATCCTCCTTGCCTGAAAGTTCCCCCCCTTTGCCGGTCTCACCTCTATGGGTGCAACCCTCCTCTCATATCTTCTCAAGAGGAGGAGGGACGAACTATGAATCCATAGAGTAAAACCTTTCTCAAATTTCACCAGGAACTGGGTTCTTCTATATCTATCATCTATCACAATCCCTCTTCCAAATATCTGATGATAGACCTCAAGCATCAATATTCTCTCTCCTCAGCCCCTTTAATCGCCTCCTTTTCAAAGGATGTAAACTCTTCCATTATAATTCTATTCACCTCCCTCTTGTCAAGACCCTTAGGGTTCTCCCTCATAATATGGAAAGCCCTTATTATCCCCTTTACAAATACTCTGCGGTATCCTATATCCAGATGTCTTCGCTCATAAGCACTCTTAGAGAGTTCCCCTATCACAGACTCCAGAATCTCTCTATCAAACCTTATACCATAGGCGGTTTGGTATATCTCTGCAAGCCTCTCCCCAAGTCTTGAAAGGAACTCCTCTGGTTTCAATTCCAGATGCTCAAGATTTATCCTAATACCTGAAGGGTTTATTCTTGATAACGCACCACCCAATCTCTGTCTGAGTGCCTCATAACTCTCAAGCCTTTCATCTAAAAGGGCATGCTCATCAGGAACAGCATAGAATATCATAACCCCAGGTAATCTTGAATTACCACACTCATCAACAATCTGTCTCAAATTGTCAAGGGCGACCCTTCTATCCCTTGTGGTAGTGATACTTATTGCTCTCTCTGCCTCATCAAAGAGTAGAATGAGTCCTGAATAGTCTATGGACTTTATCCATTGAGCAAGGGAACGGAGGAGTCTTGGTGCAGAGGGCTTATCCAATCTCTCTTGAATACCCAATCTATTTCTTGCCTCATGAGGGATATCCTCCCCTTTGAGCCATTGGAGGATGGTATCATAGGTCTCGATATCCCCTTTATTTAAGGAGAGGAAAGCATTCTTTACCGCATTCAAGAAGCTTGACGACTCTATCCCTGTAAACTGGGAGAGATAATCATCAAGTCTCTCCTCTCCATACTCTTCAAGGGTTTTATCCCTCCATATCCTCAAAAGGGGGTCTATACCCCTCTCATAGAACTTCCCCTTTGCCCCTGGATACTGAAGTCCTGCCACAATACTCTTGTAGACAAGTTCAAGCCTACTAAAGGGGCACTCGGTGGGAGAGAGGGAGACATAACTTGTGGTATAATTATATCTCCAGGCAGTCTCTCTCAAAAGGTATAGAAAATGGGTCTTTCCACCACCATAGGAGCCTATCACAAGTTTAAAAGAGGAGGCACCCTCCTTTATAAAACCCTTAAGATACTCCTCTTCTATCACATCTAAGTATGGTTTTAAGCCTACGGTAAAACTTGATACCCCATACTCCGGGGGTGTCCCTGTTGCACCCAATTGATTTATTATGAGCCTCGCCTCTCTCTTTAACATCTCAGACTGATATAAGAATACCTTACCCCCTGCTCCTCACTATCAGGTATCCATAGGGCTTTTTCAGAACTCCTCGTAGCATCAAAAGTAGCAACAGAGAGCTGGACCCTATCCGGAAATTTTTGCATAAGCCTGTAGAGGTCATAGGAAAATCTATACCTGGGATACTCTCTAAAATTTCTCTTAGTAGGATTTACCCAGAAACTTCTGGGTTGAAGAATGAGAGTAAGCTCTCTATGAAGTTCATTAAGACCTATCCTCTCTCCCATATCAAGCCCCTTTTTCGCAATTACCCTCTTATACCCTTCACATATAATCTTCATATATCCATCAGGGTCAAAGGGAGCCTTTATATCCCTTTCAAATCTCTTTATTAGATTAAGGAGACTCTCTAAATTCATACCCACAAGTCCTATCCTTTCAGGACCCCAGAAAACCTCAATCCTCCCTCTCGTAAAGTGGAGCTTAAAGGTATAGAGCCCTGCTCTTAAGGATGGATACTGCCCCTTAAGATGTAAACCCAGTTCACTCAGACCTTTCTCTAAATCCTTAGCAAACTTGTATCTCAACTCTCTCTTTCTCTCCTCTATATAGCCCTTCTCCTCTTCTAAAAACCTCTCTATCTCTTCTCTCTCTATCCAGGTAAGATGCAGGAACCCTTTTTCAATATTCATTAGAGACCCTTCTGCCTTATAAGAGGAGTCAGTATTCTCTCTCACTTTTTTATATTGTTCCATTTCCCTTCTAATGTATCTCACTCTTTTCTCTATCTCCCTTATCTTTCTGAGGAACTCTTCCATATCATCTCAATATAAACCAATTCTCCTCTATGTCAAGGACACTCAAATTTACTCATAATTTATGGATTTACATTCGACCTACTTCGCCCTGTCATTGTTTCACGCGTTGCGTCGCTACGCTCCTCGCAATGACAATTGTCAGATAGCCAATAAATGTGGGTAAGTTTAAAAAGGACAATCTTGACAGATTATGGATAATGGTTATCCTTTAAAGGAGGAAAGGTGCGGCGACTCTCTCTTCTATTATCTCTTATAGGAAGTATAGAACCTCTCTCTTCTAAGGAATTGATGTTGAATATCAGTTTACCTGCCTACAGGATAACGACCTCTTCTGATGGAGCATCAGTGATTGAGGGTTCAGATTATACCAAGCTAAACATACCAGGTAAGCCGAGTTTAGCCTGCAGGATTCTATTCATTGCCCTTCCACCAGGTGCAGAGGTAAGCTCTGTAGAAGTAATGGGAGAGCGGAAAGAGATTGGAAATTATAGAATAGAACCAGCCCTCCCAATTTTGCCAATGATAGATAGACCAAAGGTTATAGAGAAGAGGATAAAGGAATTTAAAAGAGTAAAAGAGAAAACCTATGCTTCGGATAGATTATATCCAGAACTACTTGGAGAACTTATCGGTGAGGGAAACCTCAGAAAGTATAGATTTGTCGTAGTTGCTCTTTATCCCTTTGCCTATAGGGCAAAGTCTAAAAGGCTCTACTTTGCAAAAGAAATTCTTTTAAAGATTTCCTATACCCAGAACCCCAAGCTTATCGATACCTCTCTCCTCTCTGATGGCACTTACGATAAGGAAGCATCTGAGCTCTTTTATAATTGGAGTCAGGCAAAGGGTTGGTATAGTTCCAAGGACTCAAAAACTACAGATGGTTATCTTATAATCACCTCCTCTTCCTTAGTTTCGGCAGTCCAACCCATAAAAGATTGGAAGTCCCAGCTCGGTTATGATGTGGAAGTGACCACAAAGGAGTGGATAGATGAGAATGTATCAGGGATTGACCTTCAGCAGAAAATTCGCAATTATTTGCGTAGCAGACTGCCGAACATAGCTTATGTTCTTATCGTAGGTTCTGATAGGCTTATCCCTATGCGACGGTGTTGCCCTTGGCCTGATGACCCTGATGGTCCTGATGATTCCTATTGGCAATCACCTGTTCCTACTGACTTATATTATGCAGACCTCTCTTTTTCTGATTCCTTATCCTGGGATAAGGATGGGGATGGACTCTATGGAGAATGGAGGGAGGATAAACCTGATTTTGCTGCTGATGTGGGTTTGGGGAGAATCCCTTTTGATGACTCTATTCATATCTCTCATATCCTTAAAAAGATAAAAAGATTTGAACAGGATACCAGTCTCTCTTACAAGAGTAGTTATCTGCTTGCCGGAGGTATCCTCTATTATGATAATGAAAATGGCTGGGACTTGCCTGGTGAAGATGGAGCCACAGTGATAGAAAAAATGATTGATGATAAAATCATAACCCGTTCTTATGCCACCACTCTTTATGAAAAGGAAGGGCTTGCACCTTGTGAGTATGATTGCGACTATCCAGACAATGAAGAGAATATAATCCTCCAATGGAAGAGAAAGGGGCTCTTCATAGAACACCATCATGGTTCCCCCAGCTCCTTCTCTCGAAAAGTATGGACTACTGATGATGGAGATAGTATCCCTGAGGATAAAGAGATGTCTTATCCAAAGGCTTTTAGGGTCGCAGATATTTACCAACTGGATGATGACTATCCTACCCTTGTCTTCTTAGGTTCTTGTCTCAATGGCTTTCCTGAAAATATTCGCAATTTGGGAGCTTTCCTCTTAAACAGAGGGGCTGTAGCTACTATTTCTGCTTCTCGTATCAGTTACGGAGCATGGGGATGGGCTAAGCCAGAAGATGGGGGTAACTCCAGTTATCTCTATTTCTTCTGTAAATCGCTTCTTAAGGATACTTCTATTATCCATGGCATAGTTGGTCTTGCTCTCAATAGGGGAAGATACCTATTTATGGAGCAGGGTGGGGGTTATTATTCACCGAGTTATTATGCCAATGCCTATGGATTCAATCTCTATGGAGATCCCTCGCTCTCCTATTTTGGCTACCCTTCCTTTGCTGGAATTGCTGAAAGGACTGACTTGTCCCCTCTCCCTCTCCTCATCTCTAACCCAGCGATTAAGGAGATAAAGATATCTTATTACCTCCCTAAGGAGAAGAGAGTAATATTAAGAGTATGGGATAAAACAGGAAGGTTAGTGAAGACCCTCTTAAATAGAATAGAGAGGAAGGGTTACCATACAGTCCTCTGGCAGGGCGACAATGATAGGGGAGAGAAGGTAAGTGCAGGAGTCTATTTCCTTGAATTTGATACCCAGATAGGTTCTCTTACAAAGAAGATAATTCTCCTCAAATAGATGTTGTTCTCCTTTTTGGTAGGACTTTTTCTTA
>CAZWJY010000056.1:0-9729 GCA_964634335.1 uncultured bacterium | reverse complement strand
GAGGAGCTGGAGATGGCTTGATATATGTTGGTAAAGACTTTAATCATACCTTTGGGATGGCTTATGAAGGGGGTGCAAGAGTGATATCCAACTCCTATGCTCTCCAGCCTGACTCCCCTCCTCCCTATACCCTCCGGGCAAGGAATATAGATGAGTTTATGTGGGAGAAGAAGGACTGCCTCTTCCTCTTTGGTGCAGGGAATAACCCCCCTACACCTTATATAAGCCTCCAGTCTGCATCCAAGAACTGTATAGCTGTTGGAGCTGTGGGAAATGGGATTAGAGCCCATAGGTATCAAAATTTCAGTGCCCATGGTCCAACTGCTGATGGAAGGTATAAGCCAACACTTATGGCTCCAGGGGTTCTCACCTCTGCCTATGGGGTCGATGATACATCTTATATAGAGTATTCTGGAACCAGTATGGCAACCCCTTGTGCAGCAGGTGCCGCTATCCTTGTAAGAGAGTATCTTGTTAAGGGCTTCTATCCTACAGGAGAGGAGAATCCTAAGGATGGTTTCAATCCATCCTCTGCCCTTTTAAAGGCTATGCTCATAAACTCCTGCGATGGGGATATCTATAACCATCATATCCCCGATAAATATATAGGGTGGGGAAGGATAGACCTGGACAAGACTCTTTACTTTTCAGGAGATACTCGGGGACTCCTTTTAGTAGATACTGCAAAAATCTCTACAGGAGAGTATAAAGAGTATTCATTTAGAATAGAGAACTCTCAAGAGCCCTTAAGGATTACCCTTGTATGGACCGACTATCCTGCTTCTCCTATCTCTGGAAAGGCTCTGGTAAATGATTTAAATCTTGAGGTCATATCTCCTGATAATAAGAGATTCAAAGGGAATGTCTTCTCTGAGGGTGAATCCATCACAGGGGGCAATTGGGATGAAATAAATGTAGAGGAGAATGTAAGGATAAAGAATCCTATACCTGGTGAATGGAAAATAAGAGTCTATGGAGCAGATATCCCCTACCCTCCTCAACCCTACTCCTTAGTGATTACAGGGGGTATAAAATCCCTTGATATAAAGTCAAAAGGGACTTCGATAACTTCTTACAAATTCTCAGTAAAGACCCCTACCCTTTCACCCCTTCTCCTTTATGAGCTTCCTTACAGAACCAGAGTGAAGATATCGGTGTATAACCTTATGGGAGAGAAGGTGAGAGAATTGATAGATAAGATAGAAGGTCCTGGTAGATATTCCATCTTTTGGGATGGAAGGAGTGAGAAAGGGGTGCTGCTACCAGCTGGTGTATACTTCTACAGGTTCTCTACTAAGGGGTGCTCTTTGGTAAAGAAGGGGATACTCATAAGGAGATGAAAATAAAGACTCTTCTCCTCTCCTTAGGTATATTCTTGGGGATGGTCTCGCTAATCTTGGGGATAATAACAGCCGCCTTTATAAGGTTGAGACAGGATATACCATCGCCAGAAGAGGTGCTCTCCTATCAACCACCAATAGCAGCAAAGGTTTTTGATTGCAAGGGGAGAGTTATCTATCAGTTCTCTTCCCAACGCAGAGAGCCTGTTCCCCTCTCTAAAATCCCGGACTATCTGAAGAGGGCGGTGGTAATAGTAGAGGACCGTAGATTCTATCACCACTGGGGATTAGATGTCTTATACCTTTTAAGGGCTTTTCTTGTAAACATTACCCATGGAAGGGTCATCCAGGGTGGCTCCACCATAACCCAGCAGCTGGCAAGGAATATGTTCCTTACTCAGGAGAAGAGCCTATTAAGAAAAATCAAGGAGGCTCTTCTTGCAGTGGAGTTAGAACACTGCTACTCAAAGAGAGAGATATTGGAACTATATCTCAATCAAGTCTATTTCGGCTCTGGAGCTTATGGGGTTGAGGCTGCTGCTCAGACCTTCTTTAGTAAGCACATATGGGAACTCTCACCCTCTGAATGTGCACTTCTGGCTGCTGTAATAAAAAGCCCTGCTTATTATTCCCCCTATAAACACCCTGAGAAATGTAAGAGGCGTAGAAACTTCTATCTTATAAAAATGGCTAAGGCAGGCATAATATCAGAAGAGAGCCTCCCCTCCCTATTAAAATCTCCCTTAGGCATCCTTCCTAAGAGACCCAGGCGCAATGAGGCACCCTATTTCATAGATATGGTGAGGAACTACTTGGAGGCTAAATATGGGAGCGACTTCTTATACAGGAGCGGTATATCCATCTATACCACCTTAGATATAGACCTGCAGAGAGAGGCGAACAGAGTATTTGAGGAACATTTAAGAAGGATAGAAGAGGAGCATAACCTCCCTGTGAAGAAGGAGGATTTTGACAGAATAGCAAAGAAGGATAGAACGAAACTACCCAATTATCTCCAAGGTGCACTTATAGTGATGGAACCTAAGACAGGATATATAAGGGCACTCATAGGTGGAAGAGATTTCTCTCAGAGTTACTTCAATAGAGCAATTCAGGCTCATCGTCAGGCAGGCTCTGCCTTTAAAGTCTTTGTAGCCACAGCAGCCATAGATAATGGACTCACCCCAGCTACCATCACCCTTGATGCCCCTATAGTCATTGATATCCCAGGTGCTAAGACCTATGAACCTATGGATTATGATAGAAAATTCTTAGGAACAATGACTTTAAGGAAGGGTCTGGCTCTTTCAAGGAACCTTGTATTTGTGAGACTGGGGAGGAATCTTGGACCAGAACTTGTGGCTAAGTATGCTTATAAGATGGGGATAACGACTCCTCTAAAACCCGTGTACTCCCTACCCTTAGGTTCTTCAGAGGTCTCCCTCTTAGATATGGTGAGAGCCTATGCTACCCTTGATAATCAAGGGGCAAAGGTGGAGCCCATATTTATCACCAAGATTGTGGATAAGGAGGGGAGGATATTAGAGGAACATTTCCCAAGAATAGAGCAGGTCATCTCACCCCAGACCGCCTATGTAACCCTTGATATGATGCGAAGTGTTATAGATGAAGGGACTGCCTCAATAATCAGAAGGATGGGATTTTTAAGACCAGCAGCAGGCAAGACAGGAACTACTGATGAGTATACAGACGCCTGGTTCATAGGTTTTACTCCAGAGCTTGTCTGTGGGGTATGGGTGGGATTTGATAAGAAATCTACCATATTCAGGGGTGCAACAGGAGGGGGGGTGGCTGCACCTATCTGGGCTGAGCTTATGAGTTATGCCCTTAAGGATAGTCCCCCAGCCAACTTCACCCCACCTGAAGGGGTCATCGTAAAGGAGATATGCACAGAGACAGGAAAACTCGCTACCCCTTACTGCCCCCATAAAAGGATGGAGGTCTTTATTAAAGGAACAGAACCCAAGGAGGAGTGTCAATACCACAAATTCCTGAGAGAGGGGAGGCTGATTACTCAATTCTAAATCTATACAACAGACTCCTCTCTCATTTTGGACCCCAGGGGTGGTGGCCAGGCGAAACAGAATTTGAGATAATGATAGGAGCCATTTTAACTCAGAATACATCATGGAGGAATGTGGAGAAAGCTATATCTGCTTTAAAAAGGAATAATCTCTTAAATCCAGAAGCCCTCTCCCGTATCTCTGTAAATGAGCTTTCAACCCTTATTCACTCCTCAGGCTTCTTCAGGATAAAAGCGGAGAGGCTCTCCTGCTTTGTAAAATATCTGATGGAGAGGTATAAAGGAGATGTGGGTAGAATGAGAAAGATGGATACAGATACTTTGAGAAAGGAGTTATTGAAAGTAAAGGGGATAGGTCCTGAAACAGCAGATTCTATCCTTCTCTATGCCTTAAATCGTCCTGTATTTGTTGTAGATTCCTATACAAGGAGGGTATTCTCAAGACATAACTATTTTTATAAAAGAGAGAGATATGAAAAAATTCAGGAGTTTTTTATCAAAAATCTACCAAAAGACCCAAGGATATATAATGAGTATCATGCTCTGATCGTGAGGCTTGGTAAGACCTATTGTAGGAAAAGACCCCTTTGCAAAGAGTGCCCTTTAAATGAATATCTTTAACCTCTTCCTCCTTCTATATATGGGACAAACCCTTGGGTCAGTTCCCTATAAGGGTCTTTACTTAAGCCCCTATAAGATTAGGGATGAGAATCTCTTAAACCAATTGATGGTATGGGCAGATTCAGGTTTGATAAATACCCTTGTTGTGGATGTAAAGACAGACTTTGGGTTCCTTGTCTATAATTCAAATATTCCTTTAGCTAAAAAGATTAGAGCCAACCGTGGACTTATAAATCTTAAGGAATTTGTGAAGAGAATCAAATCCCATGGGTTGAGGCTTATAGCAAGAATTGTAGTATTCAAGGACCCTTATTTAGCTCAATATAAAGACTATGGGATAAGGGATATTAAAAGAGGTGGAATATGGAAGGATGCAGCTGGAAATGCCTGGGTAGACCCCTATAATGAGAAAGTATGGGAGTATAATATTGAAATAGCAAAGGAGGTGCTTGAAGCTGGATTTGATGAGGTTCAATTTGACTATGTCAGATTTCCCACAGATGGAGAAGTATGGAACTGTCTGTATCCAAAGTATAAGAAAGGCAAAAGCAAGCAGGATGCTATATGTGGATTTCTTAAAAAGGCAAGGGAAGGGATTAAGAAAAAAATCGGTGTTGATGTATACGGCTATGCTATGTGGAGAGTCCTTTTATTAGAAGGACAGGATATTAAAAGGATGGGGAGGTATGTAGATTATATCTGCCCTATGCTCTATCCCTCCCATTTTGCCCCATCCTTCAAAAGAGAGCTCAATGAGTTCTGGAGGGTCTATTGGATATACTATGACAGTATAAAGAATGGACAGGCTCTATTAAACAAGACAGATACAGAAATAATCCCCTATATCCAGGGTTTTGACTATAAATCTCCAGGATTTGGTCCTGACTATATTTACAATCAGATAAGAGCATCCTTAGATGCAAAGGCTAAGGGATTCTTTATCTGGAATATTAAAGGAGACTACAAGCCTGCCTTCTATGCCTTGAGATGGTTGAAAAATTAAGATAATTTAATATAGTGACAGGTTTAAGTTATGAGGTAAAAGACCGAATCAATGCAGCTATTGAAAAAATATCTATCACATAAAGCATCCAGTGTATCTCCTTTGCCTTTCTCATCAGAAGTTTTATAACAGTATAAGTTAGAAATCCCCAGATGACTCCCTGGGTTATACTATATGTTAAAGGAACAAGGATTAAAGAAGTGAAAGCAGGTATTGCCTCTTCCATATTCCCCCAATCAATTTCAATCACAGGTTTCATCATAAAAACACCCACTATTACAAGCACAGGAGCTGTGGCAACCGGTGGTATAAAAGAGATAAGTGGACTTAAAAACATAAAGGGTAAAAAAAGGAATCCTGCGACAATGGCTGTAAGTCCTGTCCTTCCTCCCTCCTTTATGCCTGCTGCACTCTCTATGTAAACTGTCCCAGAAGATGTGCCAAAAAGCCCTGATATAGTAGTGGAGGTAGCATCAATAAGTAATGCTCTCCCAACATTTAATGGTATTCCTTTTTTATCTATTAGATTGGATACCTGAGCCACTCCAGTAAAAGTGGCTATACTATCAAACAGGTCTACAAAAAGAAGCGAAAATATGGGAAAGACCATACTCCATTTTAGTGCTCCAATAATATCAAGTTTGAGAAATACATCAAAAGATGGTAAGGCAAATATACCTGCAGGAGGTTTAACTAATGGATTACTAAGAAATCCAAGAGATGTTCCAACTATGCTTACAATCAATGTGATTATTGAAATAGATATTATACTCAATATTAAAGCACCCTTCACTTTCTTTATAACAAGAATAGATGTTATGAAAAGTCCAACGATGAATAGAATTATATTTAAGTCAATGCCTCCAAAACTGATGAGCGTCTCAGGATTACTGACAATAAAATGGATATTTCTAAATCCTATAAGTGCTATAAAAATTCCTATTCCACATGCAACAGCATTTCGTATCGATTTTGGTATTGCCTCAACAATAATGATTCTAATTTTAAATATCGAAAGGAGAATAAAAACAATTCCTGAAATAAAAACAGCCCCAAGAGCTGTTTGCCATGGAATCTTCATTATCATAACAAGGGTATAGGTAAAGAACGCATTTATCCCCATACCCGGTGCCAGAGCATAGGGAAGATTAGCATAGAATCCCATAGCAATCGATGAAAATGCACTGACGAGTATTGTAGCAAATAAAACTCCATTGAAAGACATACCTGTTTGTGAAATTACTGCAGGATTTACAACAATTATGTATGCCATAGCTAAAAAGGTAGTAATCCCTGCAATTATTTCAGTATGAATATCTGTTTTGCTCTCTGAAAAATGGAATATTCTATCCATCTTATTTTTTGTAAAAATTAATCTCTTGATTACCATTTCCTTTTAACTTTATCGGATTAGAACAATTCGGCTTATTCTTTGCTTATTGCCTGCCTCCAGTCTACAAAAATAGACACCGTTGGCTAACTTTCTACCTTTTTCATCCCTGCCATCCCAGCAAATATTATAGATACCGCTGTTCTGTTCCTTGTCCACAAGAACCTTTACCAGCCTGCCGTTGACATCATAGACCTTTAGAGAGATTTTCGCCTCTTCAGGCAGTTCATATCTTATAGTAATTTCTGAACCAGAAGGGTTAGGGGAGATTGCGTAGAGCTTCAGAGAAGGAAGGGGTTCTTCTGCCAGACCTCTCATCTCAGCTTCATCATATACTATCTCCGTAACCTCGTATGTGATGCACCAGGGTCTCTGATGTTTAAACTCCTTGGGAATCCAGTAAGGATGTGAATCCTTAGGTTCAAGCCAGTAAGGAGTAAAGGAAAATTCTTTGATGTATTTACCAGAGTATCCTGCAGGGGGAGATGGGCTGGCTGCCCGCACTGTCACAGTATTGATAGAATCTGTGGAGATTTCATGCTCAAATGAGACACTGCCCTTCACCCCTATATCAAAGATGCCTTCCATCCCTACCTCAATCTCTATCGTCTGGGTAAAGGATTGTGATGATTCAAGTCCTTCTGCCTCACTGATTTCCAGTTCAACCTCTGAGTCTATAACCCAGTTTATGTTTCTGCCGGCTTTGATGTGGTAGTGGCTTGTATTTGCTCTTATGCGTCGGTCCTGATAGGTGGAAGGGTCCCAGATACGAGGGTTATAGGGTAAGGAATCCTTCATATTAATGGCGTCTACATGGAGATTATAGTCAGAGATAGAGAAGATGTATGCATAACGGTCAAGGCTGTTGCCTTTCCAGTCCCTTATCTCATACTTCAGCCTGCGCAGGGTTGGTCTTAAGTAGTAGCGATAGACCCAGAACTTAGTAGTATCAGTACCGGGTTTGAAGGTATGGGTTAGTTTTGTGGAGTAGGTATGTGTTTTGCAGAAATGATGCTCCAGAGCCAAAGTATAGCTTACTCCAACCCCGGGCCAAAACTCGCCCGGTCCGCCCGACGAGATGAAGAACTCACCCTGTGTGGTAGAGGAGGTGCTGACAGCACTATCGGTCTCTGTAGCATAGGAGATAGAAGAATAGGAACTTACATCATCAGAAGTTGGGTCTCTTCCATTGAGTGCATAAGGCGGAGGTCCTTCCACAACCCCTATAAGAGTCCAGTATTTCTTATAAGCCTCCTCATCATAGAGCTGTTGGGAGGTATCCTGAATCTGCACACACTGGTCAGAATTCCAGCGAACACAATGCCCGGAATAAAGCATCCATATCTCCTTACGAAGATTATGACCCTTATCTCCAAAGACCCTGTAGTTAGTTACCGTGGAAATATCGGGTTTTCCCAAAAAGCTGGCACCTTTTTCCCAACCTGAGTATCTCTTCCGGTCTACATTATATTCGGCTCGCAAAAAGGATGACACATTCGTCCAGGGGTCTGTTTTCCCTACGGCAAATATCTGCACCTGGGTACCTGTTCCAGCTCCCTCCACCGAGCCTGATGCAAGTGCGACTGCAGTAGCATATTGATTTAAGATATCGTCATCTGCAGAGGCAAAGTAATAGTTTCCATCATCATCTCTATAGAACATCCCATTCCGTATCTTTTTATTGTCCCTTGTAGGCCAAGCAAGACGTATCGCTTCTATTCTATCATCCCCACTCCAGTCAAAGTATGTAACTGCTGCTATATTCCCACCTGTTTTATACTTATGCCCGCTGGTGCTTGGTAGAAGCTTTGGGTCACTCCAGTGTTTACCGTCAGATGTGTATAGAAACATTATGTAGTATTTCCCCTGATAAAAGAGAAACAGCCTATCCCCCATCACCGCTGCCGCCATTCCATAAGGCGCTCCCATAGAACAACGGGAGAGTCTTGTTTTCCCACTCCAGTGAGAGCCGTCAAACACAGCATAGTACAGGCGATGTGGATATATACCCTTCTCATACCAGAAAAGGTATATCTTATCCTGAAACACACAACAGGCAGGCTGTACATCTGTAAATTCACATTCTCTGTAGACGCTGTGCCCCATCCATTTTATGTTTCCATTATCTTCAAGACGATACCAAGTATAGTGTATACCACTGTTTCCCCAGAAAACCCAGGCATACCCTTTATAATAGGTACCGATGCTCCTGTAACCTACGTCGATTTCCTCTATTCTGTAGTGGCTCGCAAGAATTGGGCTGGAACTTATCAGTAAAACGACAACTATTTTTAACAACCCTTTCATTTTATACCTCCTTTTATAGACCAAACTGCAACTTAATAGATATGGAAAAGCCTTTTCCCAGGGCTGTATCAAAAGAGAGGATGTTATTTGTTCCTATACTGATACCAAGACCCCCAATCCCT
Organism: uncultured bacterium; assembly: GCA_964634335.1. Lineage (GTDB taxonomy): Bacteria > Hydrothermota > Tepidihabitantia > CAYHGV01 > CAZWJY01 > CAZWJY01. Next base: position 902 of record CAZWJY010000056.1, on the reverse strand, counting down.
GCAAAAAATAGCTGGGGTTTAAGAAATGCCTCACGGTCATAGAAGATCTCCTCTCCAAAAGAGTCCTCAGTCTCATCATAGTTTACATGCTGACGAAATCCATAATATCTGCCTCCGATGTATGGTGATAATCTACTAAAGTCATAGCTTATAGATAGATCTGTCTTCCAAAGGAGCATATCCTGATGCACTGTATAGTTATCAGAAATCTCTCCATCATGGTCAGGGTCTATGGCGTGCATATTCTGAATGCGTAAGAAACTTACCTCAGGTGATACTGATAAGGAAAAACCCTTATATAAAGGAAGGCGAAGATTCAAACCACCAGAAAGATAAAACCCTGGTTTATGGTTGATAAAGAGAAAGTCAAGAGTTCTCTCATTTGTGTCAGGAGTCTCCTCATAATCCACATCGTATGTCTCTATCCAGAGAAAAGCGAGCCCTGCACCTCCATTCAGGGTTAGCCCCTTTGCTACCTTTAGTCCTACCCCAAAGCCGAAGTTACAGGTATGATCATAGAAGTCATAATGCTCATTGTTCCATTCTATATCCTCTTTGGTGGAGTTGTATTCTATAGTGGAATCTCCCTGTTGAGTAAGAATGCTCAGAGAGTCAAAAACAGCCTCCCAATTTTCATATCCATAATCTATCCGAAAAGAGAACCTATTCAGGAATGAGTTCTCGGACTTACCAGAGAGAGCCAGTATCAGGGATATGATAACAACTACTCTCTCCATTTCTACCTCCTTTTAAAACTATACTCCTCAACTCTGTTGTTATCTACCCACATCATTTCCTTGATATCAGTCATAATTGACATTATGAGTGCCAAAGAGATACATAATTAGGAGCATAGAATTGCAGACACCCACATCACTCCTTCTCAGATGCCAGGTATCATG
>CAZWJY010000055.1:0-9760 GCA_964634335.1 uncultured bacterium | reverse complement strand
CCTTATGAAGCAGTTATCCTTATTTAAGGATAATGAATTTCCCTAAGAGTTCATAATACTCACCCTCTCCAGAACGGGCAGATATCTTATAGAGGTATACTCCATTGGCTGGATAGTCTCCATCCCCATCCCTACCATCCCAGTAGACTTGATTATAACCATAACCGAATCGCCTCTCATCAAATATCTTTATGGGTCTACCTGAGATTGTATATACCTTTATCCTTACCCAGGCAGGCTTATTTAAGTGAAAGGTGAAATAACCCTCCCTTTTTATGGGATTGGGATAGACTATAGGGTTTTTTATAGAGAGCCTCTTCCCGGTGCTACGACTAATCACCGTTACCTTTTTAACTGTTTGATTGAAGAGGTTATCATAGGCAACCACAACTATGGTATCCACAGCCTCAGGGAGTTCTACAGGGTATGAGAATTGACCAGATGTGTCAGAACCCTCATCATATCTAAAATAGTCGTAGAGATAGACAGCATTCTCTGATGTGTTGATATAGAAGAGGAAGTCATGTTTTGGAGTTGTATTGATATCAGCAGAGAGGATACCTGAGGGGTCTGAAAGTTTTCCTTTAAGGGTAAACCTGTTGGGGAGTGTATCTCCTTCCATAATCGGCTCATTATCTGCATAAAGGGTTATCTCTGGACCCTCTTTATCCTCTCTTGGTCCTGTCGATTTTACAGGAATTGAATTTTTATAAAGTCTATACCTCTCCTTTGAATCCCAGGCAATGATGGTAATAAGGGCGCTGTTCTTAATCTTGGTATAGGTTCCATCCTCTACCTCTCTCTTATCAGGACCAAGCTCCTTAGGGGTAAAGAATTCTGCTTTTATGGTGCCCTTCTCTACCTTACCCAGCCCATAATAGAACTCCTGCCCAGGGAGGTCATATTGCATAGACAATTCCTCATCGTTCTGAGTCCATTTATAGACCCTGTGATACTGAGGTGCATAGACAGAGAGGGAGTAATGACCGGAGGTTATATCCACATTAGCTGTAACCTTAGTTTCTCCACCCAATTGTAGGTATGGAGGTTCTATCTCTATCTCCCCCCCTTTTTTAGGAAATTGAACCTCCATTGCCGGGTCTCCAAAGAGGATAGAGTTAGGCTCGAGGTGCCAGGCAGAGTAGAAGGCATCACCAAGCCTTGCTGTCTCTCTTAGAAGAGAAGAGAGGAGGGTAATAGCAAAGTTTGGGTTGGTTCCACCTGCTCCACTTGCAGCCATAGAGGCTATGGTACCCCCTGTAGAGCTCCTTACCAGTTCCTCTGCTATACATTCCTCATCATCAAACCTTCCCACCTTACAGCTCTCAAAAAGAGCTACAGGGAGTTTACCCCCATTATGCAGAGAAGCCACCATACCAATAGTAAATACCTGCTCATGAGTGAGCTGTGTGCCTGCTCCATGTCCAAAATAGCATAGCCCGGCTGCACCCTTATTCCATTCCCTTAAAAGAGCCTTGGTTGCATCTGGCTTTGCAGGTGTTCCTTTATAGGGGTATTCTGTGAGGTAAACCTTTACAAGGTCAAATCTATCAGAGATAGCATCACCTACCTTCTCACAGTTATCTATGTGGGTAGAACCCATATCAGCCTCTCCTGGTTTCCCTGCCCATACATCATCTCCGAGGAGGATAAACCTCCTCATCCATCCACCTGGAGAGGATTCATACCTTTTTAACTTATCCAGAAAATTCCCTATCTCCCTCTTATTCCTTACACAGACCCTTCCCAGAGTCATATCAGGGGTTGAACCATTCCCATCCCAGTCTGCATACCATACCTCATAAGCGGTTATGCCCGACCAGTGGGCACAGTTTGTGTTTATACTCTCTCCTATTTCATAAGGTGGAACCATCTTAAAATCCATCTTATGCGTAATCCCTCTATAGTCATAGGTCCCATCCGATAGGAAGAGCCCATAATGGGGTTGTTTTAGAGAGAAAAACCTCTTTATGGCTATGGGGTCTTCTAAACCAAATCCAAAGTCATCATAGACCTGAGAGATTTTCGCTATCCCAATACTTTCCATCCCCTTCTCTCTTCTGTATCTCGCCAGAATCTGAGCCCCTTCATAGAACTCATCAGGGGAGATAATGATATAGTCAGGACTGAAATTGGAGGACAGCAGACCACCCGGATGGGATAGTTCAAGGGATGATGGTTTAAGAAACCTCTCCTCTTCAGTAATATAGAATAACCCCTTAGATTCTATCTCTGCCTTGAATTTTAAAACCCCTTTTGATAATTCAAAATCACTAATAACAGAGGGGTTGGAGTAGTCTGTAATCTCTAAGATGAAGGGTGAAGAGGAGACATCTTCTATATTAAATTCATAGAGCCCTGGAGAATCTATAAATATTTGAAGGTCCTCCCCTTTTAAAGAGAACCTCTGCTTGTAGATAAAATCTATATAGTCAAGAAAGATAGGGTTGGCATCCCTACCAAGTAATTTAAGGAGTAACTCATTTTTCTCATCTACTCTGTCGTTGACCTGGATGGTCTTTAAAACAGGAATGGGATTACAGGGGTTACTCCCCTCTCCAAAACTGAGGGTAGATATTCTCTTCGAATTGAGAGATACCTCTATCTTGTTAAATTTAAAGGGTTCGTAGAGTCTTTCAGGATAGAAGGCGAGGTTGATGTATAGTAAACTCTCTGCATGGGGGAGAGAAAATTCAATACTCTCTTCAGCTATACCTCCTGGTGAAAACTCCTTCCATATCCATAGGACCCCTCCTCTTCCAGGGTTATCCTCATCCCTTTCTAAGTGGAAGATAGAGACTGATGAATTTATCTTTTTCCCTCTTCCAGGAGTTGTCCTCCTTGTAAATCTCTTCCCCTCCTCTCCTCCCCAGGTGAGCCAGTAGCAGTTATAGAAGGTATAGGGGTTATTTATAAATTCCTCCCTATCATAGTCCCAATAGGAGACAGGGTGACCATAAAATAGGATATAATCCCTTTTATCAAATCTCCCATCCTCCTCTCCGTAAACATATATGGGGACCTCCACCATACTATCAGGATAGCTCTCCCCTGGTGTAAATCTTCCTATATTAAAGATTTTAAAAGTTCTGGGATTAATAAAGGAGGGGGAGATTCCAAGTTTCTCTAAATCCTTATACCCTATCTTATAAACCCCTTGCTCTTTTATTCTTATCTTTACCCATTCTCTATACCTACTGAAAGGGGTCTTTATCTCTAAGGGAGGTGGAGCTCCTCTCCAATCTTTACACTCCTCATAGTTGAGAATCATCCTTTTATAGAGTCTATCAAAGGGGTCAGGGAGTTTTAAACTCTTTGGAGGGGAAGAGGATATAAGTCTGTATCCGATGCTTTTATATATCCTGACCTCTCTCCTCCTGGGATTATACTGGATAGGAGATATCTCTACAATTGCCACCCTTATATTCCTCAACCACCCTATCTCTCTGATCCTCACAAGGTCTTTGGGATAGAATTCATCCCTTCCGTATACTTCCAAGTCTTCCTCATAAGTCTTATCTCCATCAGGGAACCTTCTTGGAACAGGTGCTACCTCTATCCCTCTTCTTATCTCATAATCCCCTGGATATACCTCTACCCTTATCCTCCCTTTCTGAGGAACTCCTATAAGAACCTCTCTCATCGGTAAGTCAGGCAGACCCTCTCTACGCGAGACACAACCGGGTATACGAAACCTGAGACCTTCGGGTAGAGAGTCTATGAGGACCTTCTCTGGGCTGTAAGAGAGAGGGGAGATTTTAAAGCTCAGGACCAATATAAGTGTTATAATATTCAAATCTTCTCTGCTTCTTCTATAAGCATTATAGGGATCCCATCCTTAATAGGATAGGCTAACCTACACCTCTCACAGATGAGCCTCTCCTCCTCTTCCTTATAGATAAGCTCACCCTTACACTTTGGGCAGACCAGAATCTCAAGCAGCTTGGGGTCTACCATACTCCACCTGGAATGCAGTCCACCTCTCAAGCCAGACCTGATATATAGAGCCAAAGGAGAGGTAACCAAAGCCCACTGTATACAATAAAAGGAAGGGGACTAATAATAATTGCCAGGTCTCTATGGCATAGAATGTGGTGCCTAAGAGATAGAGAGTCATTATAAGTTCAGCAAAGGTAGAGGCTGTAAGTTTATGCCTGTACCTCTTCTTCCTTAATGTATCTGTCTTCTTCTCTATCCCAAATTTTGGTGTGCGCACAAATTCTGATGGTTTACCTAAGAGACCCTCAAAGACTGCACAGGTAAGAGAGACAGAGAGTCCCATACCAAAGGCAAGGATGAAGAGGATATATAAGGACCTCCGCTTCCAATCAGGATATAATGCTCTCTGGGCAATACTATACATTATAGGGTAGGCAAAGACTGCTATAGTAAAGAATGAGGCGATGATAAAATATGTCCTATACTCAAACTGAATTTTGATAATCAGGAGAGGAAGGAGGAGTATGGCTAACCCTAAGAGCATAGGATATGCAAAGTGATTTGTGAGATGGATGAATGCCTCGTATTTGATAGCGGGTCTTAAAGGAGAGGAGAATACCCTCTTCAACAGTTTCTTTGCAGATTGGACAGTCCCTTTAGCCCATCTGTATTGCTGAGCTTTAAAACCGTTGATATCTACAGGAACCTCAGAGGGGCAGACAAGGTCTGGTAGAAAGATAATCTTCCACCCCCGGAGCTGGGCTCTGTAAGACAAATCCAAATCCTCTGTTAGAGAATCTGTATGCCAGTTCCCTGCGTCATAGATAGCCCTTTTAAGCCATATACCCCCTGTACCATTAAAGATTATGAAGAATCCATTCTTGTTTCTCACCTGCTGTTCTATATAGAAATGCCCATCTAAGGCAACCGCCTGGGCTTGGGTAACAGGAGAGTATTTATCATTTATATGCCCCCACCTCCCCTGGACTGCTGCTACCCCTTCTGTGAAATAGGGTAGGGTTCTTAAAAGGAAATCTGAGGGGACGATGAAGTCTGCATCAAAGATTGCCACATACTCCCCTTTTGCAGTCTTAAGCCCTTCTCTTAATGCCCCTGCCTTATACCCCTCCCTCTCATCTCTGTGAAGAAGCTTGATATCAAACCCTTTCCCCCTATACTCCTCCACAAGGCTTTTAAGAATTTCTGTGGTATCGTCTGTAGAATCGTCAAGCACCTGGATTTCAAGCTTATCCTTAGGATATTTCAGACCACAAACACTCCTCACCAACCTCTCTACCACATATCTCTCATTATAGATGGGCAACTGGACAGTTACAACTGGATACTCCTCTATCTTCCTCCTCTTTCTTTTAACATTTCTATTCCCCCAAAAGTAGTAGTATATCATCAGATAGGCATGGGTGGTATAGAAGAGGAGACCGGATATGAAGATAAGGTATAGAGTTAAGACGAAATTTATCAAATCTTCCCCCCTGCTATTATTCGCAGAGGTCTCTTCAGGGGTGTAGACAAAATCTTACTCATCGCCAGCTTTGCCTCGGCATAACTTAAGTTTTTAATCTTTAAAATACCCCCTTTTATAGGTCTGTCAAGATAGAAGACAGCCACAACTTCATTATCTATCATCAGGCTATAATGGGTTCTTATAAGCTTATTAACCCTCTCCTGAGCCGATGGGGTGAGCTGGATTATGAGGAGGGGTCTTGAGAGTTCATCAAACCCTACTCTTGCCCCCTCCATATCCTTATAAGAGATAACCTTCTCCTTCAATATAAAGGATTTTGATAAATCATCAGGAGGATGGAAGACCTTCCCTTTCTCTTCACTCACCCACTTGATGCGGTAGATATCAACTACTCCTGGTTTTAGGATATCCTCAATGGTCTCCATCTCTACAACCCTATCTAAGAGAATAAGAATCTCTCTCTTCCCTTTACTCTTCACCTCTGTTCCCAACCCATAAAGCTGGAACCTCCTCTTTAATTTATCTATCATCCCCTTAGATACTTTACCCTCTGATTCTACTATAACTTTAAACTCTGGTTTGAAAGGGATTTTGATCTCTACTTTTCTATTATAAGCCAGGAATTTCACCTCCCAGAGCAGGGTATGGGCTGTGTCATAAGCAGTAATCCTCTTTGGAAGGAGGTTGGATTTAGAGATTACAAACTCTCCCTCTATCCTCTTCTGGAAGGTAGGGTCTAAGAAAGGGACATTGGGGGAGAAACTGAAAAGGTAAGAGCCTTTATCTTCGCTTTTAAGTCTGAAACCTCCTAAGGATGTAGCCCTCAGGATCTGGTCTAAGAGTCTTGTCTCTTCCCCCCTTGAATGACTCTCCCATACCTCACCCTTCTTTATATACTCCTTATCACCAAACCCTATAAGCCAGACTTTCTCAACCCTTTCACCAAACCTTCTCTCCCCTCTTATCTCTTCTAAATTGGGTAGGACACACCTCACCCTAAACTTCCATAAGAGGGGAGGTGTAGTCCTTTTTAGAGAGTACTCAAATTCAAAAGACCTCTGCCTGACTAACTTCCTTAACGCTACCCTTGGTATCTCTCTGGGTGATAACCCCTGCTCTGGATGCTTTATGAATAGACAGGAGAGAGAAAGGAGAGATAAGAAACCTATCCTATTAAAAATCTGTGCCAATGTTGAAGTAGAACTTTAGCCCAGGGTCCTGAGTAGTAGATAGAGGCTTAGCTATATCAAACTTTAGAATAAAGTAGTAGACCATCATTCTCAGTCCTGCTCCTACCCCCACCTTCAAGTCTTCAAGGGTCCATTCCTCTGGGTCATAGATTCTAATATTTTCTGAATAACCCAGACCACAGTCTAAGAAGGCTACCCCTCTAATGGGTGGGAACCGGATGGGTATAGGGAGGAGGTTCAACTGGGGTTTATCAATGAAAGGGAATCTAAGTTCTAAGTTTGTTATCCCTATCATTGAGGAATAGAACTCCCCATACTCATATCCCCTTACCAGGTCTCCACCCCATAGAAAAGTCCTCCTATCCCTTCCAAAACAGCTCACCCCAAGGAGTCTTGAGGCAAAGATATACCTCTTGTAGAATCTAAAGTAGTGGCGATAATCAAGAATACCTATATAGAAATTCTCAGAAGAGGGGGGGAGAGTGCCATAGACCTCGAATCTTGCCCTCGCACCCCTTAGAGGTCCCATATTAAAGAATAGGGCGTTATCAAAGACCAAGGCTCCATCTAAGTATAAGAGCCATTCCGAACCTTTCCTTATAAGCCAGTAATACCCTTCATTCCAGGCATATACAGAGCTATCTATCTTTACCGGCTGGGTTCCAAGCTCAAACCTTACAAATTTGTTAACAGGATAGGAGAGGAATATCCCTATCCCCAGATTCTTCTGGGAAAGGACAGTGTCTGGAAGGCTGTATAAGAGCTCTATCCATTCTCCATCAAAAAGACCATAGGTGAGGAAATACTGGAATGCCTCAACCCCTATATCTATCCTCTTAGGAAGATACCAGTAGTCAAAAAAGATATTGGAATATCGGATGTCTCTCCATAGGTCTGAGGCAAACCATATCCTGTGGTTACCCAAAAGGTCAGAGAGGGCAAGTTCTATAGTTCCTGCAGCACCATAACCTGTAGTATAACTTACCCCTCCGATAGCATAGTCAGGAGTAAAACTTAGAGAGTATGGCTTCACCTCTTCTCTCTTTAACCCCTTTGGATGGTATCTGGAGGTTAAAAGAGTAGGGGGTTTAAACTCTGAAACCTTTGGCAATACTCTCTTTGGGTCTTCTATTATCCCTACATCCGAGCCCTTGCTTGTCTGGTAAGAGAAGGCAAGCCTCCTCCCATCCCCGGATAAGGAGAGGAAACCTACACCACCGAGGAAATCACTCTTTGCTATTACCTCCCCCTCTTTTAAGGAATAGATGGCTACATTATAGCTGGTTGAATCTCCTATCACTAAGTAGAGATGCTCTCCATCTGGGTCATAGACAGGAAATCCACAATCCCCCAGCCTTTTAGTAATTCTCTTTATCTCTCCCTCCCTATATTCAAAGACTGCATAACTACCTATCTCCCAATCCCCGGAGTCTGGTCTATCTGATGCAAAGATTATCCCCTTCCCATCCGGAGAGAAGCTTGGGTCCTTATCATCATAAGGGTCATAGGTAAGCCTCTCCAACTCTTCTGTGAAAGGGTCTAAGAGATATATATCTGAAAAGCCATCCTTTATCCCATAAAAGGCGAGCTTATCCCCCTTAGGGGAGAAGCTAAGACCATAAATCCCATCAAGCTCAAGCTTTATCTTCTTATATATCTTACCCGAGGGGTATCTACAGAAGGTGATGACATCTCTTCCAGACTCTTTGGTAATAAAGACTATGCTCTTCTCATCAGGGGAGAAGGTAAGACCAGATTTCAGAATGGGGATCTGCTCAAAACCCAAAATCCTCTCTCCTCTTATAAGATGTTTCAATACCTTCCCATCTATGGCTGATATGACATAGATATCTGTATAGTCATTCCTATTCGTGACAAAAGCGATCTTTGTTCCGTTCTTTGATAGGGTGACCTGAGTATTGTAACCCTCATCCTCTGTAAGGAGTCTGGCTATCTTATCAAAATTTGGTTTCTTCTTTATCTGAGGCCAATATTTCAGTTTAAGCCATCCTTCCCATCTCTTTGAAAACTCCTTTGTAGAGAGACCAAAGGTCTGCTTAAAGGCACTATCCAGATTCCTCTTTGCCTTCAAGGAGTGAATAAAGTCAAAGACTTTCTCCCTTCCATACTTCTCTTCCATATATAGAAAGATAGACTCACCCTCTCTATAGACGAGATAGCCTGAGTCATCCGTCAACTCCTGGATAGGGAGGACCTCCTCTCTTAATACCAGGTCTCTCATAAACAGGGAAGAGGATAAACCCCCGTGTTGGGAGAAGAACTCAGCCATCCCCTCCATTACCCATAGAGGGAGAGTAAAACTGGGAATAAGGGAGAGAAGGTTAGCAAGTCTATTTGGATAGAATATATCAAACTGGAAGATATGAACAAGCTCATGGATGAGAACGTGCTTGAATTCCTTATAATCGCCATTAAAGGGGACAACCATTCTATTCTTAAAGAGTTCAGAGAATCCACCCACAGCCTCCTCAATAATCTGCAGGGTCACATTGGTCTGGGCAAAATCGTTCGGACAGTTATAGAGAATTAAGGGGATTCTATTCTTTATCTGGTGGTGCAGACCCTCTGATAGCTGAGAGTATGCCTCCTCTAATACCTCTTTGGCAAACTCAGCTAAGGGTTCACCCCCGGGGTAGAAGTATATATCAAAATGGTTGGTAGTAAGTCTTGAGAAGGGAAAGTCCTTATACTGAACCTTATTCTTACCAAAGTAGTAATACTGCCCAAAACCTATGGAGAAGAGAAGAAACATAGAGAGTAGAACGCGCCTGAGGGTTTCAGACCCATTATAATGGGAACCAGAATCTCGCGGCTCTACCCTTTTGGTATCTCTATGATGACCTCTCATTCGCGATTAAATAATACTAATCTCCTTCCCTTTGTCAACCCCTGAAACCTACCCATAATTTATGGGTTTACGCCAAAAAGGCAAAACTAATTCGCTCCTTGCAATAACCATTAAAAGATTAAATAAAAGGGGGTTGACAATCCCACAAATTTTACTATCCTTTACTTATGGAAAACAAAAGTATAGAGAAAAAGAGTAATGCGATAGCTACAATGCTTTACACAGCCTTAAAGGCTGACAAGCTGATGAAGGGGATCCATTTCCTCCTACCTCTAC
>CAZWJY010000054.1:5800-9947 GCA_964634335.1 uncultured bacterium | reverse complement strand
CTCTGGAGCCATTCCATCATAAGGACTTGTCCCACCTATATATCCATCGTCCCCGGCTGCAGTGGCTGATGTATGGGTTCCATGGTAGGGATACTCCTCATCTCCAAAGGTTGCCCATTCTCCTGTAGCCTTATATGCTATAACCTTTCTATGAGTGGGGTATTCTCCAAAATCATTGATAGGAACATCAGGGTCTCTGAACATATTATGAGTCGTGCGAATTCCAGAATCCAACAGAGAGATTATCTCCCCTTCCCCTTTTAAACCTCTATCCCATACCTTTCTAAGTTCTGGGTAGAAGTCCTGAATTACCCATTGAGCTTTAGAGTTTATGATTCTTGGTGTCCTGTGTGGTTCTATCCAGTATACCCCCTCCAGCCGTGCAAGGTTCTGGATATTGGAGAGGTCTATTAAGACTTTTATCCTTCTCTCAAACCCCTCAAGGACCCTCCCTCCCATCCTCTCTATTTCAAAACCTACCCTCTCTCTATCCTCCCCTGGAAATAGGAGCACCATAACAGTATCCATTCCAGATTTTAAAAGTAAGGGAGAAAGTTTATACTCAGGCTTAACAGGACCCATCCATTCCACCTGAGGTAGAGAAGCCAATAGTTCAGGATTATCGGTTCTGATTATATAGGCATAGTTGGGAAGGTAGTCAATGATTTCACTACCTCTGAGTTCTATCCCCTCTCTATCCTTCTCATAGATGGGACCTTTAAGTTTTAGAATCCAGTATTTCCCATTATGGTTCAGGGTTTTCAACCCTCTGGTGTCTATGCAGAGTCCTGATGAGAAGTAGATAATAGACTTATCCTTATAAGGGAGGGGGGTAAATTTATGTAGATTTCCTCTTAAAAAGCCACTACCATACCAGAAGAGGAGAAGTATCTTTATCACTATCAATCAACTCACTTCACCAGCACCAGTTTCTTAGTAAGGGATTTGCCTGCAAACCTAAGGTTTATAAAGTATACACCAGAAGGGACTCTCTTATTATCCCAGATTATCTTATGGACTCCAGGTTCTATCTCTCCATCCATAAGATTCTCCAAAAGTCTACCTGAAACATCATAAACCGATAGATTTACCCTACCTCTATAAGAGGTAGTAAAGGAGATAACGGCTTTATCTTTTAGTAGAGTGGAGGGATGAATAGAGAATAGAAGGTGGGGTTGAGGTTTATTTGGATTCTCTTCTATCCCAAACTGCCCTCTTACAGAGACCGCCATATAGAGGTCTGACTCCTCATTACCTCTATAAGGGGCAAAGGTTCCATCCAGGACTTCCCAGTTCTGACGGGAGAAAGGAGGGTCTTCAGAGGTAAGGAAATATAGTATCCCTTCCTCAATCTGAATCCCAACCACATAGAAGGAACCGGATTCTATCTTAACAGATGGAGTTATAGGAAAAGAAAAGAACTTGACATTCCAACCCCCTTCTGAGTCTGGAATGGCAAAGGTATCTGCCCAAAGGAGGGTTCCGGGTAGTCCATCAGGCCCATCATCCTTATATATATGGAGAGCCATATCTGTAGGGTGTAGAGAATCTGCAAGAGCTATAAACACCGTATCTATATTCACAGGATAGGATGGAGGGGTATACTTGACCCCCATTCCACTATTCACTCCAAAACCTGTGGCACCTAAGGAATCTCCCTCTTCCCAATAGGATAGCCGGCAGGGATAGTGAATCACCTTAAGTTCTGCATCACTCATATCGTTGGTGGGATTCATATCAGAGGCTACACTGATATAGGAAATCATAGTATATGTTCCCTCCAGATCCGCCTTCCAAGAGGGAAAGTCCACCTTTTTAATTTCGCCTACCTTGAGAGAGTTAATAGAGAGGTTATTTTGGTAGATAGTATTTCCTACCTCATCAGTAATAGAACATACTACAGTTATATCAGACATAGGTTGATTCCCCACATTCCTCACTCTTACCCATAGAGGAATACTCTGGTTTATGTGAACAAAAATTCCCCTGCTCCCCTCACTCATCACATCGGTCACTGCAACATCTCTCACCTCATAGGATGTGGTCTCAGGGGGAATAATCTTTACAGCCAGTCCTTCTCTATACATATTTTCAGCAGGCTGGTTATTCCTCAGGTACTGAAGACCAATAGTTCCTGTGTTGTTCTCAATCCCGATGGCATTGGTAACCTCCACATCTGTATCATAATGGAAGTCTCCGTCCTGTGGACCATACTGGAAGGTTATAGAGCTATCCTCTTTTGTAAGGATTATCTGGAAGGTATGGGAACCGAATATCTCTCCAGGAACCCCTCTATGCCACTCAGGTACATCAATATAGGAGACTATAAGGGAGTCCTTATTATTTGTATAATAGTAGACCTTTCCTCTATCAGGAGTGAATTTCAAATCTCCACCCAGAGGGGCCACCACATCGTTGGGTCGCTGAGGAGAAGGGATCTGTCCTCCTGTTCCACCCCCTCCTGAATGGGAAATCCACACATCCTTATCTGAAAAGGATATTACACCATTGGAGCATATATAGAACTTATCTACCTTATACCAATAATAAGGGAACTGGAAACCTATATCGAAAGGACCCACTGTATTATCATCCCCAAGACCTGTAACCTCTGTTCCAATCTTTGTGATATCTATCCAGTGATAGGTAGGAGCTCCTGGTAAGGTGGTGTCGTTATTATCTATCCAGGTATAACCATAAGCATCCGGTCCACCAGTTCCTGAAAACATCTCAGGTCTATTTATGGATGTAGATAGAGGGTTTATTGAGGGTCTTGCTAATAGGGAGAGCGCTATCAAACACCCTATCATTATTCCTGCTTTTTTCATTTTACCTCCTCTTTATTTACTCCACAATAATAAATTTCCTTGTCAAAGATTTATTGGAGAACCTAAGGTTTATAAAGTATACACCAGAAGGGACTCTTCTGTTATAAAGGTCATATCCATCCCATTTTATCAAATGAGAACCTTTTGGCTGAACCTTATCCACCAGAGTTTTTATCTCTTCTCCTAAGCTATTATACACTTTAAGGGTCGCCCTTCCATATTCAGGTAGCTGGTATTCAATATCTAAGGGTAGGGTAAGGGGATTGGTGAGTTTAACAGATATGGGCATCTCTATCCTCTTCTCTTCTATTCCCCAACCGGATCCGTAAATCATAAAGGTATCGATAGATAGACCGGGTCCATAGGGTCTATCCGTATCAGATACAACGCCGATCCTGAACATTATATCCTTGCCAGCATAAGGGGTAATATCTATCTCTTGTGAAAATAGCAGGGTGAAGAAATCCCAGTAATTTGGGTCTAAGTGTGTAGTGTCTCCAAAAACATATACATAGTTAGTGCCATCTGGGTCTCCTGTAGGATTACTGGCATAATACCAGTGCCTGCCTGTATCTGGAGAGAGTTGAACCATCATATAATCCCAACCATCAGTAGTATCTGCATCATAGACCCATCCTGCCATAGCAAAGTCTGCCAGGAGATAACCCGATACTCCTACCTCAGGGAGAGGAATTAGAGGACTAACCCAGAAATTTCTTAGATTTCGTATATAAGTCCCTTGATTGTTAGAACAACGAGCGATATGGGAAGGGTTGGGGGTAGAATAGGACTCTTCTATATGCCAGAGGTCTCCTGCAGGAACGGCTAAGGAGGCTCTTGTAAAACCTGTAGTATCCTCACCATCATTGGTAAATACCCCTGCTATGTCTATGTTGTCTATGAGCCAACCAAAGAGGGTGCTATCATTTATAGTGCACCAGCCAGGGTCTGATGCAAAAGCCCACCTTATCTTTACAGTCTGCCCAGCATAACCAGAGAGGTCAAAGGATGCAGGAACCCATCCATTTGAAGAACCACCCCATCCAGGGATACCTTTCCCCTCTTTATGTTCCCAGCCAAAACTAAACATACTTGTAGCATTATAGGGAGGGTCTATAGGGGTAAGGACCGTCCAACTATTTCCACCATCAGTAGAAATCCTCACATTACATCCATCCCAGCCATCATATCCAGGGGGATAACCTCCGGATAAAGATTCTACTGCTACATTCATCATAAATTTAAGAGTAAGGTCGCCTTCTGAAGGGAGGGTTACCTCAGGTGAATCCAGAACCTGATACCAGTGGTCTAAATACCCA
>CAZWJY010000054.1:0-5790 GCA_964634335.1 uncultured bacterium | reverse complement strand
AATACCCACCTATCTTTGGGTCTCCCATCCACCAAGACTTCCCTTCATAAGCCTTAAAGGTATCAGGATGCCACATAGGAGGGGCATAAGTGAGGTCCACAGATTTCCACCCCCCTGGACCATTCTCAAACCCCTCGTGGTACCAAATATCCTGCATAACCTTAGGGGAGGGTTTAACAGGAGAGAGATATTTTATAGAAACATCAGGTCCTGTATTAAGCACTAATGCTATCATCCACATACCTACCATTCTTACCTCCTTTCTATCCTATTTTAGATTTCCTTTCCTCTTTGTCAATAGTTTTATTCTGTAGAATCTCTAAAATTCTGATTAATGTAGGACGGATCTCCTTCCTCTGAACCACGATATCTACAAATCCATGCTTTAAGAGGAACTCTGAGCGCTGGAAACCTTCTGGGAGTTTCTCCTTTATGGTCTGCTCAATTACCCTTGGACCTGTAAAGCCCAAGAGAGCCCCAGGCTCAGCGATGATTATATCACCAAGAGAAGCAAAGGAAGCCATAACCCCTGCCATAGTAGGATGGGTAAGGATGGTTATATAAGGGACCCTTTCCTTAGATAATAGGGCGAGCTCCCCTGATGTCTTTACCATCTGCATAAGGGAGAGGATCCCCTCCTGCATCCTTGCCCCACCTCCTGAGGCAGTAAGAATCACTAAGGGGATTCTCAATTCCCTTGCCTTCCTTATAGCCCTTGCTATCTTCTCTCCCACCACTGAGCCCATACTCCCTCCAATAAAGTCAAAGTCTGTAATAGCAAAGACACAATCAAAACCCCCTATCTTTGTAAGCCCGGAGACTGCCCCTTCCTTAAGGGAGGTCTTCTCTTGAGATTTCTTCAATTTCTCTTTGTATTTTGGGAATTTCAGGGGGTCAATGGTAGAAAGGGTCTCATCCATAGGTTCTATCCTGCCATCATCTAAGAGAATCTCTATATACTTCTTATGACTTATCCTGAAGTGGAAATTACACTTCGGACATACCCAGAGGTTATCCTCTAACTGCTTTCTATAGAGAATCTCCCCACAGGCATCACATTTTAACCATAACCCATCCGGCACATCAAGCTTCTTCCCCTTTTTAGTCACTATCTTCTCTTTTCTGCGCCAGAACATACAAGAGTATAGGGATATGTTATCCTATGTCAACTATCTCTCTGGAGAGTAGGGCTTGACTTTGAAATATAAAGGATTATCTTAAGATATGCATAAATCTCCTGCCTTGACTGTAGATGTGATTATCAGATATAAGGGAGGGGTTATCCTTATTCGGCGTCGCAACCCCCCTTTTGGATGGGCTCTGCCAGGAGGTTTTGTGGATTATGGAGAGAGGGTGGAGGATGCAGCAAGAAGGGAGATGCGAGAAGAGACATCCTTAGAGCTTGAAGATTTGAAACTCTTCGGTGTATACTCTGACCCAAAAAGAGACCCAAGAGGTCATACGGTCTCTATTGTTTTTACTGCTAAGGGAAAGGGAGAGGCAACCTCAGGTGATGATGCAAAGGAACTTCGTATATTTAATAAGGATAATCTACCTGAGGATATTGCCTTTGACCATAAAGAGATATTAAGGGATTACTTTAAAAAGGAGGCAGAATGAAGAGGTTTAAGGAACTTAAACCAGAGGAGTTAAGATGGAGATGTGACCCAGATACCCTCAATCTGAATACTACTGAGGATGTAGAGCCCTGCCAGGAGATTTTGGGCCAGAGAAGGGCTGTGGAGGCTGTTCGCCAGGGTCTGGAGATGGAGTATGAGGGCTATAATATCTTTGTCACAGGACTGTCAGGAACAGGTAGGACTACCACTATAAAGAGATTACTGGAGGAGTTGAGGAAGCCCAAAACCCCTCCAGACCTCCTCTATGTCCATAATTTTAAGAACCCTGATATGCCTATACTCCTCACTCTCCCTGCTGGGCAGGGGAAGAGATTTAAAAGGGATATGGATGACCTCTTAGATAAGGTAAAGAAGAAAATCCCTGCTATCTTTGAGAGTGAGAGTTATCAGAAGAAGAGGGAGAAGCTGATGGAGAAGTATCGGGAAAAGGAGAGGGGTCTTGTCCAGGACTTTGAGGAGAGAATAGCCAAGGCTGGATTTACCCTTATGCAGATAAGAATGGGTCCGTTTGTAAAGACAGAAATCCTCCCTGTAATTAAAGGGAAGCCTATAAGCTTTGAGGAACTTGAAACAGCGGTTCAAAAGGGGAAATTATCCCATTCTGACTTAGTAAAACTGAGAGAAGTCCATTCCCTCTTAGTCTCAGAGATGGGGGCAGTGCTTAAGAAGAGGAGGAGTATAGAGAAGGAGATGGAGGAGGCAGTCCAGGCTTTAGACCATGAGATAATATCACCCTTTCTCTCAGAGATGATAGAGGAGATGAAGAACTATTATAAGGATAAGAAACTGAACTCCTACTTAGAGGAAGTGAAGAAGAGTATAATAGAAAATCCTCAGAGATTCCAACCCCAGGAGGTTTCAAAATATGAGTTTACAGAGTATAAGGTAAACCTGATAGTTGACAACTCAGAGACAGAGGGAGCCCCTGTAGTTATGGAGACCGCACCTACCTATAGAAACCTCTTTGGAACTATTGAAAAGAGACTCGTCGGTCAGGGGGTATGGAAATCAGACTTTACAGGTATAAAGGCAGGTTCCCTACTAAGGGCTAATGGAGGGTATTTGGTAATAAATGGTTTTGATGCCCTCGTAGAGCCTGGTGTCTGGGCTACCCTGAAGAGGACCCTGAGAGAGAATATAGTTAAGATTCAGACCTATGAGCCCTTCTATTTCCTTACCACCTCTACTTTAGAACCTGAACCTATCAAAATAAATTTGAAAGTTGTAATGATTGGAAACTCCCTCCTCTATTATCTCCTCTATTATCATGATGCAGACTTTAGGAAAATCTTTAAGATAAAGGCAGACTTCGATACAGAAATGCCAAAGGAATCGAGCACCATCAATCAGTATGCCTCCTTTATAAGGAGGATATGTGAGGAAGAGAAATTGAGACCCTTCCACAAGACTGCTGTAGCAAAGATTATAGAGTATGGAGCAAGACTGGCTCAAAGGAAGGATAAACTATCTACCCGGTTCTCAATAATTGCCGATACCATAAGGGAAGCCCACTACTGGGCATCAAAGGATAAGAGTAAGGTGGTAAAGGATAAACATGTAGATAGGGCTATAAAGGAGAGGATAAATAGATTGAACCTTCCAGAGGAGAAGATTCAAGAGCTCATAAAGAAGAATGTAATTATGATAGATACCAAGGGAAAGGTTGTAGGACAGGTGAATGGACTCTCTGTATATCAACTGGGTGATTACTCCTTTGGAAGACCCTCAAGGATTACTGCAAAGGTCTCGGTAGGGAGGTCAGGGGTTATCAATATTGAGAGGGAGGCAGAACTTGGTGGAAAGGTCTATAATAAAGGTGTGCTTATCCTTGCAGGATACCTCCGCTCCCAGTATGCTCAGGATAAACCCTTAGTGATGAGTGGAAGCCTCTGCTTTGAACAATCCTATACAGGTGTGGATGGAGATAGCGCATCCTCTGCAGAAGTCTACGCCCTCCTCTCTTCTTTATCAGGACTCCCCCTCCGTCAGGATATTGCCGTGACAGGCTCTGTGAATCAGAAGGGAGAGGTCCAGCCTGTGGGTGGAGTGAATGAGAAGATTGAGGGGTTCTTTGATGTATGTAAGGCAAAGGGACTTACAGGAACCCAGGGAGTGATAATCCCCCAGGGGAATGTGGATGACTTGATGCTAAAGGAGGAAGTGATAGAGGCAGTAAAGAAGGGAAGATTCCATATCTATCCTGTGAAGACTGTAGATGAAGGGATTGAGATTCTTACAGGGGTGAGAGCAGGGAAGAGAAAGAAAGACGGGACATTTGAAAAGGGAACAGTCCATTACCTTGTGGATAAGAGATTGAGAGAGTATGCTGAGGAGTGGAAGAGGTTTGGAATAGGTGGAGATGAAGGTAGTTAGAGAGCCAAAGGAACTGCAAAAACTCTCCGATAAAATAAGAAGGGAAGGGAGAAGGATAGGTTTTGTTCCTACTATGGGTTATCTCCATCAGGGACACCTCTCTCTCATAAGAAGATGTAAAGAGAAGAGCGACTTCGTAGTGGTCTCCATTTTTGTCAATCCCACCCAGTTTGGTCCTGGTGAGGATTATGATAGATACCCAAGAGATTTTGAGAGAGACCTTAAACTCCTTGAGGAAGAGAAGGTAGATGTAGTCTTCCATCCTGATGAGAGGGCTATGTATCCTGAAGACTATTCCACCTATGTTAGGGTAAAGGGACTTACAGAGGTTCTCTGTGGAAGGAGTAGACCAGGACACTTTGAAGGGGTCACAACAGTTGTAGCAAAACTTTTTAATATTGTTAAGCCAGATATAGCTATATTTGGTCAGAAGGATGCCCAGCAGGCTTTTGTCATAAAGAGGATGGTAAGGGATTTGAACTTTGATATAGAGATAGATGTGGCACCTATAATAAGGGAGCCTGATGGACTCGCTATGAGTTCCAGGAATGTCTACCTCTCAGAAGAGGAGAGGAAGGAAGCAACAGTCCTTTATGAGTCCCTTAAAAGAGCCAAGGAGATGATAGAGGGAGGGGAGAGGGATGCAAAGAAGATAATTGAAGAGATGGAGAGGATGATTTCAGAGAAACCAAGGGCAAGGATAGACTATATATCGATTGTAGAGACGGAGAATCTAAGAGAAGTAGAAAGAATAGAAGGTGAAGTCTTGATAGCCCTTGCGGTATGGTTTGGCAGGGCAAGACTGATTGATAATATAATCATAAGAGAGGGTTAGGGTCTCCCCTAAACTTTTTAAAGCCAACATTACCGCTTAAAATCCGACAACTAACATCAGACTGGGTGAAAACTCTTGCAGCCCGAAACACTTATTCACACATTTCATAACAAACCTTTCTCCCCCATTAATTTGTCAATTTTTCTAAATACGGGCTTTATGAAAAATTTTCTTATTAGATCCTGTCTTAAAAATCTTCTCTCTGCTTTTATATCTTTAACAAGCCTCAATCCTGCATCGAAAGCTTTTTTCATCGTTTTATCGTCTCTCTCAATTTCATTACCAAATCTCAATAAATTTGCATCAATCATCTCTACTACATAATAACCTAAAGCCATTGTAAGGTCTCTCAAAGTCTTCTGGCTACAACCTGAATTAATAATATAAGTGTTAATACAAATAGCATATTTTCCTACGAAAGCCTGCTTGTGGATATCATACCACAATCTATCATAAAATGCTTTTAATTGTCCTGTTATTTCCCTATTATAAGTAGGGGAACCTATTACAAGTCCATCAGATTTCATCATTTTTTCTCTCAGTTCATTTAAATCATCTTTCAACACGCATGTTCCTTCCTTTAAACATTTATAACAAGCTGTGCAAAACAATATTTTTTTATTCCCAAGAGAAATAAACTCTGTTTCAGCACCCATACTTTGTGCGCCCTCCAGAACCTTTCTAATCAACTTAGTGGTATTTCCATTTTGGTGTGGGCTTCCACAAAGACCAATCACTTTTATTGCATTATTCATATTATTATATTATTTTGAAGATAGGAGTGGAATATCATATAACAGCTTGCGGGCATACGAAATGCGAGGCGAAGCCGAGCATTTGAGTGAAGAGCTCAGCTCGAACCGTGTGTCCGCTGTTATTGGAAGCGGCGGTCATTTCTATTTCTCCCATATTTGATATGCAGTCCATTTTAGATATTTCTTG
>CAZWJY010000053.1:0-9977 GCA_964634335.1 uncultured bacterium | reverse complement strand
ATAGAGATAATCTCCCTTCAGGTGTCTACTTCTGCAGATTAACCACAAAAGGGTTTTCCACTACCCAGAAAGTCATCGTTAAATAAACTTTTTATTTTTCAATGCTGCATGGGCAGCTGAGAGTCTGGCTATGGGAACCCTGTAAGGAGAACAGCTGACATAGTCAAGCCCTACCTTGTGACAGAACTCTATGGACTTGGGCTCACCACCATGTTCACCACATATCCCTATCTCCAGCTTTGGATTCGTCCTCCTACCCTTCTCTACACCTATCCTTAAAACCTCCCCTACCCCTCTCTCTTCCAGCACCTGGAAGGGGTCATACTCTAAAATCCCTGCATCTATATAGTCGTGTAAGAATTTTACTGCATCATCCCTTGAGAACCCAAAAACCGTCTGAGTTAAATCATTTGTTCCAAAGGAGAAGAAGTCTGCCACCTTTGCTATCTCATCAGCAGTTATGGCAGCCCGGGGTATCTCTATCATCGTCCCTACCATATACTTCACCTTGATCCCATAACTCTTGAAGACCTCCCTTGCCACCCTATCTATGACCTCCCTCTGGAGGGCAATCTCCTTGTAATGGCTGGTAACAGGAATCATAATCTCAGGAATCACTTTTATCCCTTCTCTCTTCACCTCACAGGCAGCCTCAAATATTGCCCTTGCCTGCATCTCTGTAATCTCAGGATAGGTGACCCCTAATCTGCATCCCCTGTGTCCAAGCATAGGATTCGCCTCATGGAGCTTTTCTATCACTCCCTCAATATGCTTCGCAGATACCCCCATAGATTCTGCCAGCTCCTTTATGGACTCTTTATCTGTGGGAATGAATTCGTGCAGAGGAGGGTCAAGGGTGCGAATAATTACAGGAAATCCGTTCATCTCCCTAAATATCCCTTTAAAGTCCTCTCTCTGCATAGGGAGGAGTTTATTTAAGGCTCTTCTCCTTCCCTTCTCATCCTGGGCAAGAATCATCTCCCTCATAGGACCTATCCTGCCTTTACCAAAGAACATATGCTCTGTCCTGCAGAGTCCTATCCCCTCTGCGCCAAAACTCCTTGCTACCCTTGCATCCTCTGGTCTATCTGCATTTGCCCTTACTCCCAATCTCCTGAAACCATCTGCCCACTTCAACAGGGTCTTAAACTCAGGCAGAAGTGATGCCTTGAGGGTAGGGACCTCTCCAAGGATAACCTCCCCTGTCCCTCCATCTATGGTAATCACATCACCCTGCTGTATAACCTTATCCTTTACAAAAAATCTCTTATTATCATAATCTATTCTTATCTCTTCGCATCCAACGACACAGGGTTTACCCATCCCCCTTGCCACCACAGCGGCATGGGAAGTCATCCCTCCTGTGGCTGTAAGGAACCCCTTTGAGATAGCCATCCCTCCCACATCATCTGCAGATGTCTGGTGCCTCACAAGAATCACACCCTTACCCTTTTCTGTCTCCTTGATGGCATCATCTGCAGAGAAGACCACCTCTCCTGATACTGCCCCTGGTGAGGCAGGGAGCCCTTTGGCTATGGGGGTATACTTTGCAGTCGGGTCTATCATAGGGTGGAGGAGTTGCTCTGCCTCTTCTGGTGATACCCTCAATACTGCCTCCCTCTTTGATATGAGCCTCTCCTTTGCCATATCCACAGCAGTCCTTACTGCTGCCAGAGGGGTCCGCTTCCCTCTCCTCGTCTGAAGAATCCATAGCTTACCCTGTTCAATAGTAAACTCCACATCCTGCACATCCTTATAATGGCGTTCCAATTTGCGAAATACCTTCATAAGCTCTCTATAGACCTTTGGAAGGTCCTTAGAAAGTTCCTTTAGAGGTCTTGGTGTGCGCACCCCTGCCACCACATCCTCGCCCTGGGCATTTATAAGATACTCTCCATATACCCCCTTCTCTCCTGTGGCAGGATTCCTGGTAAAAGCAACACCTGTAGCTGATGACTCTCCCATATTACCGAAGACCATAGCCTGGACATTCACCGCTGTCCCCCAGTCATCAGGGATTTTATAGATTCTTCTATACTCCATTGCCCTCTTGGTATTCCAGGAGGAGAAGACAGCCCCTATAGCCATCCAGAGCTGTTTCTTACAGGACTGGGGAAAATCTATCCCCTTCTCCCTCTTTACTATCTCTTTGTATTTCTCCACTATCCTCTTCAATGCAAGAGGAGAAAGCTGATAATCAAACTCCACCCCTTCCTTCTCTTTCTCCTTCAAGAATACATCCTCAAAGAGTCTCCTATCTATCCCTAAGACCACATCAGAGAACATCTCCAAGAATCTCCTGTAGCAGTCATAGGCAAACCTCTCATCCTGGGTCATTTTTGAAAGCCCAAGCACTGTCTTATCATTCAGTCCTAAGTTGAGAACCGTATCCATCATCCCTGGCATAGATACCCTGGCACCTGACCTCACAGATACCAAGAGGGGATTATCAAGGGAACCGAATCTCTTAGAAGTAAGTCTCTCCATATACCTTATCCCCTTTTCCACATCCTCTCTCAATCTCTTTGGGAACCTCCTTTTCTTAAGATAGGCTATACACAGGGAGCTGGAGATAGTAAATCCTGGAGGCACAGGGATACCAATGTTAGTCATCTCAGCAAGGTTTGCCCCTTTCCCACCAAGTATGTCTCTCAATTTAGCAGAACCATCTGCCTTTTCTCCTCCAAATCTATAGACATATCTCATTCTTCCTCCTTTCATCTTCTGAAGATAAGGTTAAGGATTAAGGTCAAAAAGAGGGATAGAAGGATACACAGTCCCAGGGGGAAGTAGAGGGTAAACCCCTTCTTTGATATGAGTATATCCCCTGGGATTCTTGGAATCCTCAATTTAGTAAAGAGAAGGAATCCGAGTCCTAAAATGATAATAAAGACTCCCAAGAGTATAAGGGTCTTGCCTAAGAACTCACGCATTCTTCTTTAGAAACTCAGAGAGGAGCTCTTTTGCTCTTGGGTAGTCCTCTTCTGATACCAATACCTCCCCCCACTCAGGTTTCATAGATAGGTGGAGTCCATCATATACCTTACTGCATCCATACTCCTTGAGGATGACGAGTATCCCATCCCCTTCTAAGAATGACTTTAAAAGGAGGGCAGTCATCTCATCAGGAGGTCTATATAGAACCCTTGCCGCCATATTAGAGGATTTTAAGGGAGAAAGGAAGAATGTCAAGAGATTGAAATCTTGTCTTCTTAGCCTGTATATTATGGAAGGGAATTGATTAGAATCTGTTTATAGATTGAATAGCCTAAAAGGCACTTCTTTACATAATCCCTTGTTTCATTAAAGGGTATTAGGGCAATGAAGCTATCCTCATCGAAATCCTTATACCTCTTAAGCCACTTCTCTACATTTAGTGGACCTCCATTATAGGCAGCAAGGGCTAACACCTCTGAACCGAATTTCTCTATCATATCCTTAAAGTATTCTATCCCGAATCTTATATTCACTTCTGGTCTCAATAATTCCTGGGTTTTGAATTGACTGTATTCTAAGGTTTTAGCTATCATCTCTCCTGTTGAGGGCATTATCTGCATAAGTCCCAAAGCACCTGCAGGAGAGATAGCCTCTGGATTGAACCAGCTCTCTTGACGTATCATAGAGAGGGTCCAGAAAATATCCCCATCCTGGTTGATGATAGAGACTCCATATCTTGTAGGATATAAGAGTTTCAAGAGTTCCAATGGGATATCCATCTTCTCTTTCAAAGCCCTCCTTTTAATCTTCTCTGCATAAAGGATAGAATAGTTATCCAGTCCATAATCTGCAAGAATCTTTGAAATTCTATAGAGGAACAATGGATTATCCTCCTCTATCCCTTTTATCTCTCCCTTCCCTTCATCCAGTAATCCTGCCTTCATAAAGAGCTCTGCCCTCTCCAATTTTAGAGAATCAGAAACCTTCAGGGTATAACTTGTATCACTCCACTGAGAGAACCACTCTATAATATCCTGATTGGGAAAGGGCTTTTCTCTCAATTTTACACCTATATAGGTGTAATTCGAGTTTAGCTCCTGATAGAGGGAGTCTGCAATCTCAGGTTTTCCCACCCTCTCTTCTGTTTTTGCAAGAAAGTATATACACTCCTCTCCTCTTCCTCTTTTTAATACATCTTCAGCCTCTTTAAGCCTTCCCTGATTCATAAGGATAACCCCTGCTCTTAAAATAGCCCTCTCCTTTCTATACTTATCCGCTATCTTGAGATAAACGGCACAGGCAGAATCCATCTCCCCTCTATCCTCAAGGATGAGTCCTACCTGGAATAGGGCAGAAGGGGCAAGGGAGGACTTGGGAAACTTTAATGCCAGATTTCTAAACTTCCTAATAGCTTTATCTACCTTACCCTGTCTTAAGAGAATCCTTGCCTCAAGATACTTACATCTCGGTGAATAGGCGTTTCTCAATACCTTAAGTGCCTTCTTAAGTTTTAATTCCCTCAGGTATATCCTCGCCAGCATATACCTCACCTTGTTATGATACCTCCCCCTTGGTCTTCTTCGGAGATAATTTATTAAATACCTCTTTGCCCTTTTAGAATCGAAATGGTAGTAGACCTTTGCCAGGGAGTAGTATTCTTGAGGTGTAGAATTTTTCAATCTCTTAGCCAGCTTAAAGGCGTAAGGACTTTTTGGAAATTTCCTTATGAACCTCCAGGCTTCCCTTTTATCTATCAAACCCTCTAAATAGGACTTCTCTACCGATTTGGGAATTTTTGATAGGTACTTCTTTATCTCTCTCTTATCCTCCTGCGTGAGAATGTCTGCAAGAAGTCTCCTTGCCTTAGGGAGGTGGAGAATAGGGGTGAGCAGCTTTTTACTCTTCTCAAAATCCTTCAATTTATAGAAGCAGTATGCCTTACGAAGAGATGCGTATTCTTTAAGTGGTTCCGAAAGATTGTTATAGTAATCTATCGCCTCCTTGTATCTTCCCAATTTCTCTAAGCAGAATGCCTTGGTAAGGGGAGGGATGTAAGGGAGTTTAAGAGCCTCCTCGTATCTCTTTAAATTTAAAAGAACCAGAGGGAGGTTC
This sequence comes from uncultured bacterium, assembly GCA_964634335.1. Taxonomy (GTDB): domain Bacteria; phylum Hydrothermota; class Tepidihabitantia; order CAYHGV01; family CAZWJY01; genus CAZWJY01. The sequence goes on along the minus strand of CAZWJY010000053.1, from coordinate 4,928 downwards.
CTTAAAGAGTCTTGGAGTTTTGAGAAGCTCTCATAGGCAAGCTCGTATTCCCTCTGGTCAAGATATATCTCATAAAGCCTCTTATAGATCTCTCTTTGAAGAGAGGTATCCTGAGTGGTCTTTAACAATTCCTGATAATACTTGAAGGCTATGAGGGAAGGTAGCTTCTCTATCCTCTTCATAGGTTCAACTCTCTCAGGGACTCTCTTTACCTCTTTTACGCAAAGGAGTAAGAAGCAGAAGAAAACAGAAGAGAGAGTTCTGATACCCCTATGCACTTCTGCCTTCTGTCTCAATGATTCTCTTCATCTCCTCTGTTGCTTTTTGAATATTCTCTGCCTTCAGAATTGCTGAGGCAACAGCTATCCCATCTACCCCTATCTTCAATATTCTCTTTACATTCTCTTTATTTATCCCCCCAATAGCTATAACAGGAATCCTGACAGATTCTTTGATTCTCTTTAAAGTAGATAGAGGGATTATTTTAGAATCCGGTTTAGTAGAAGTTTCAAAGACTGCCCCTACCCCTAAGTAGTTAGCGCCTTCTCTCTCTTTTACCTTTGCCTGGGAGAGAGTATGGACCGAGGCACCTATAATCCTCTTCTCTCCAAGAATCTTCCTGGCTACAGGGATGGGAAGGTCAGAAAGTCCTAAGTGGACACCGTCTGCCCCGCAGGCAAAGGCTATATCTACCCTATCATTGATGATGAATAATACCTTTGATGAGCCTATTGCCTCTTTTACCTTTGCAGCATCTTTTAAGAAATCCTCTGCAGGTAAATCCTTAGGCTCCCTTAGCTGAATCAGGGTAGCTCCCCCTTTGATAAGGGAGTGGGTGACTCTCTTAAGATTCCTTCTTTCCACAATACCTGTATCAAGGATAGCATAGAGGGTAGGGTCAAATCTTCTCATTCAACTCCCCTCCATCTCTTCAATAAATGCTGTGGAGATATCACCCTTTCTGAACTTCTCTGACCTCATCACCTTGAGATGGAAAGGGATAGTAGTGGGAACACCCTCTATGTATGTCTCCTCCAGTGCCCTCTCCATCCTTCTTATCGCCTCCTCTCTGTCCCTCCCATAGGTGAGAAGCTTTGCGAGGAGAGAGTCGTAATATGGGGGTATGGTATAGCCTGGATATATATGGGTATCTACCCTTACCCCAGGACCTCCTGGGAGATGGAGAAGCAGGATCTTTCCTGGTGTAGGAACAAAATCTTTCTCAGGGTCCTCTGCATTTATTCTACACTCAATGGCATGGGTCTTTAAATGAATAAAGTCCTCTTCGATATTCAGCTTCTCCCCTGATGCAACGAGTATCTGGGCTTTCAGGATATCCACACCTGTCACCAGTTCTGTTACTGGATGCTCCACCTGAACCCTTGTGTTCATCTCCATAAAATAGAAATTCCCATTCCTATCCAGTAAGAACTCCATAGTCCCACAGGACTCATAGCCTATAGACTCTGCGCCTTTAATAGCCATCTGAGTTATCTTTTCCCTCAATTTCTCATCAACAGCAGGTGAGGGAGACTCCTCTATGAGTTTCTGGTGGCGTCTCTGGATAGAGCATTCCCTCTCTGCAAGGTGGATGACCTTTCCATATCTGTCTCCTAAGAGCTGGACCTCTATATGCCTGGGCTTCTCTATAAACTTCTCTATATAGAGCCTTGGGTCACCAAAGGCAGCCTTTGCCTCTGCCTGAGCCATCCTGTATCCTGACTCCAACTCCTTCTCATTATGGGCTATCCTCATCCCCTTTCCACCCCCACCAGCAGCTGCCTTTAACAGCACAGGGTAGGAGAGCTCTAATGCTATCTTTTTAGCCTCCTTCAAGGAGCTCACCTCACCTGGTGAGCCAGGGATTACAGGGATACCTGCCTTTCTCATCGTCTCCTTGGCAAAGGCTTTATCTCCCATCTGGCGGAGGTGCTCTGGTTTTGGACCTATGAACTTTATACCTGAGGATTCGCATACCTCTGCAAACTCTGCATTCTCTGCCAGAAATCCATAGCCTGGGTGTATTGCTTCAGCCCCTGTAACCTCAGCAGCACTCACAATATTTGAGAACTTCAGATAACTCTCCTGGGATGGATTAGGTCCTATACATACAGACTCATCTGCAAACCTCACATGGAGGGAGTCTACATCTATCTCGGAGTGGACAGCCACAGTAGAGATGCCCAACTCCTTACATGCCCTTATGATGCGCAGGGCGATCTCTCCCCTATTGGCAATGAGGATTTTCTTAAACACTACAGAGGCTCAACCAAGAAGAGTTCCTGCCCAAATTCTACGGGTTCTTCATTTTTTACAAGGATATCCACTATCTTCCCATGGACATCTGACTCTATCTCATTCATAAGTTTCATCGCCTCAACGATGCATACAACCTGACCAGGCTTTACTATATCTCCTACCTCTACATAGGGTGGAGCATCTGGGGCAGGTGCCCTATAAAAGGTTCCTACCATTGGGGAGCGGATACTTAAAAGATTCTTCTTCTCTTCCTTAGGTTTCTCTTCAACCTTTTCTGCTGCAGTGACAGGGTTCTTAGAAACCTGAACCTGTGCAGGTTGTTGATTAGAGCCAAGAATTTTAGTAATCCTTATCTTCCTTCCCCCAAACTTCGTTATCTCAAGCTCTGATATATTACTCCGCTCCACCAGTTTTATAAGTTCCTCCAGCTCTTTCATATTCATTATAACCTCTCTATATACTCCTTTGTGCGTGTATCTACCTTTACTAAATCCCCTGGTTTTATAAAGAAGGGGACCTGAATGACAAGACCATTCTCAAGCCTTGCAGGTTTAGAACTCCCTGATGCAGTATCTCCTCTAAAGTCTGGTTCTGTCTCTACAACCTTAAGGGAGACAAACTTGGGGATTTCTATTCTCCAGGGCTTATCCTCCCAGAAAAGGACAGTCACCTCTTCGCCTTCCTTAAGGAACGCCACATCATCACCCAGGACTTCTCTTCGCAGGGAGAACTGCTCAAAGGTCTTATTATCCATAAAAAAGTAGTCCTCATCTGTGGTATAGAGATACTGGCAAGGTCTTCTCTCAAGTTCCACCTCCTCTATCCTCTCATCAGAGTCGAAGTTCCTCTCTAAGACAGCACCTGTTTTTAGATTTTTCAATCTTGTGCGTATAAAGGCTCCTCTCCTGGCAATCTTTGTATGCTGAAAGCTTATTACCTGGTATATTTCATTATCCAATTTAATCAAAAGACCTGTCTTAAAGTCATTAGGGGTAATCATAACTCCAATAATCTCCTTGTAGATTTTGTAAGAACCTCAGCCCCTTTTGAGTCTACTCTAATCAGGTCTTCAATCCTTACACCACCGAATCTGGGTATATAGATTCCAGGCTCTACTGTAGCTACCATATCCTTCCTCAGGATATCTCTACTCATACCACTCAATACAGGACCCTCATGAACAACAAGTCCTACACCGTGTCCCAAGCCATGCCCAAAATATTCCCCATATCCCTTAGATTTTATATAGTCTCTTGCCAATCCATCCACTACAGTTGCTTTAATCCCTGGTCTTATCCCCTCAATTGCTCTCCTCTGAGCCTCTAAGACTATGGAGTATATCTCTCTCTGACGGGGGCTTGCCCTTCCCAGGACAAGAGTTCTTGTAAAGTCTGATGCATACCCCTTATATATAGTTCCAAAGTCTAAGGTAATAAAGTCGTGGTTCTTAAACCTTCTATTCGTAGGTTGAGCATGGGGCAGGGCTGAGTTTGGTCCTGATGCAACAATTATAGGGAAAGGTATCCCATCCCCTCTCTTTTTGAGTCTATACTCCATTTCCAGGGCTAAATCCTTCTCTCTCATCCCAGGTTTTATAAGGGGTATAATTTCCTTAAACACACTATCTGTAATCCTTGCAGCCCTCCTTATCCTCAACAGCTCTTCCCCATCTTTCACCATTCTCAACTCACCTGTTATATCTCTGTAAGGGACGAGTTTTATCCCTTTCAACTTCCTGGCAAGCCTTTTATATGTGTTTACTGATATATACTGAGATTCGAATCCAAGCCTCTTTATCCCTTTTAGATTATACTCGGCAAGCTCATCAAAGAGATTCTTTTTTGCTATTCTTATCCTACATCCTCTCACTTCTCTCTTCACCTGTTCCTTATATCTGAAGTCGGTGAAGAAGACGGTTCCCTTATGAGTGAGTAGGAGGAGACCATTATCCCCTGTATAGCCTATAAGATAGCGGAGATTTGGGGGGTAGGAGATGATAAAACCATCTAAGTTCTTCTCCTTCAACTCTTTCTTCAGAAGCCTCTTTCTATCCCTCATACTTCTTCAACTCCTCAACCTTTCTCTTTGCTTCTTCATTTTCTGGTTCCCTTTCCAGAATCTGTTTATATATCTCCAACGCCTCCTTAAACAATTCTTGGGACTCGTAGAGTTTAGCTATGGCAATAGTAGCAAAAGGCTTTGGCTCTTTCTCTCTTCTTAAATACTCCTTAGCCTTCTCATCATAGGGGTAAAGTTTAAGGATAGTCCTGTAGGTCTTACTAAGATTCTCCTTATCTCCAAGTTTCTCGTATATTTCAGCCAGCTCTCTATAGGCAGGGATATTGGTCTTATCAAGAGTTAGAACCTTATTAAACTCCTCCTTTGCCTCCTCATATCTCCCTTCTTCTTTATAGCACCTGCCTAAGAGAAGATGGGCAGGGGGGTAGTTAGGGTATTTGAGAAGTCCTTCTCTCAATAAGTCCTCAGCCTCTTTTAACCTCCCTTCTTTAAGGTAAGCCTCTGATAAAGGAGCGAACAGGGTAGTATCCGGAGCTTCCTTAAATTCTTTCTCCAAAGCCTCTCTATTCTCCATAGAAGAGTTTATCCAAACTATTCTATATGTCAACCTCCTTGTTTGATATCCTAAATGCCGAATCCTGCCCAAGAGT
>CAZWJY010000052.1:0-9984 GCA_964634335.1 uncultured bacterium | reverse complement strand
AAAGGTATATTGCCCTCAAAATAATGTAAGACCAGCTGCTATACTCTATTTCACAGGGGCGTGGCAATCTCAGTCTTATATGAGAAGAGAGTTAAAAATCAAGAGGATAGAAAAGGGTGGGGAAGGGTCAGAATTGTCTGATTGACTGAATAGGATATTATGGTAGGATAGAGGAGTGAAATACATCCACCTTTTCCCTCTCTTCCTCCTTTCCTTCCTCGGCTCCTTTGCCCTTGCTTCCTATAGACCTATACTCCCGGTCTATGTAAGAATCCTTGGAGGAGGGGGTCTATTGGTAGGGCTCCTCTCTTCATCTTTTATGCTTGCAAGAGCTCTATCTGCATCCCTTTTTGGAAGACTCTCAGACCTCTTAGATAGAAGGGTTAGATTTATAAGAATAGGAATTATTCTCTTTATATTAACAGCCTCCCTCTTTCTGTTTGCAAACCATTACCCCTTGATTCTTATACTGGTGACTCTTCAGGGTTTTATCTCAGGGATGGTTTGGCCCCAAGCTCAAACCCTTATTGCTCAGAAAACTCCTCAAAATTATAGGAGCAGGGCATTCAGTATCTACTCTATATCTGGAAATATAGGGATTCTTTTGAGCAATGGGGCTGTAGGGCTTGGACTCTCTATCCTGGCAAAAAGGGGAATAGAAGAACCCCACTCCTATAAGTATATCTTTGCAAGCATTGCTCTCCTTTATTTAATTACTTTCCTTACATCTTTCAACCTTAAGGAATCTAAGGAAGAGAAACCGAGAGAGGAGATGAAATTCTCTTTACCCTCTCTCTTGGTAGTGGTTTTGTGCAATGGGGTAATTATGGGACTCTTCAGGTCTATCCTCCTTCTCTATATCCATGATAGATTTGGTTTTTCCAGTAGAGGGATAGCCTATATCCTTTTCCTCTCTCAGATTGGAGGATTATTACCCATTTATATGGTCTCCCATATCTCTGATATAAGAGGATTGAGATGGGGATTATTTATTACCCAACTCCCTCTATCTGTAGCCTGCATTCTCATTCCCTGGTTGAGTTCACCCTTAGGAGTGATTATAGCTATATTCTTCATTGGGATGGGGATAAGGGCTTTCATCCCTATCTCCAGGAGTCTTGTCTCTGTAGGTAAGGGGGTAGGAACAAGGATAGGGCTTATGAATAGCGCCTTAAATATAGGGGCAGTGATAGGTCCTCTCTTGGGTGGTCTTGTTTATGATATTGTAGGGATAGGAAGACCTACCTTAGCCTTGGCAATATTCCCTTTGGCAGGGGTAGGTATTCTCCTCGCCCTCTCTCTGATAACCAGAGGAAGATGAGCAGGAGGGGAGAAGTCTCATTCCTCCCCTTCCAGAACTATCTGTGATAGGTCACAGACTTCTAAAAATAGAGACTTTATATAGGATAAGAGAGCAAGCCTATTATTCCTTAAATCCTCCTCTTCTGTCATTACCAATACCTCATCAAACAGAGCGTCGATCTCTCCTCTTAAAGATAAGAGGGTCTCCAAGGAGGCTTTATAATTCCTATCCTTCACCTTCTTTTTCAATAGTCTTTCAATCTCTTTTGCCTTCCCATAGAGTGCTCTCTCTTCCTTTGCTTTAAAAAGGGAGGGGTCTATCCCTCCTTTAACTCTTATCCCCTTTAATATATTTGCCACCCTCTTCTGTCCAATCACCAACCTCTCAAATTCCTCATCTTTTCTAAAATCCATAAGGGCATCGGCTCTTAACTTTGCATCCAAGGGATTATCAAACCATAATTTAACTCCATTTGCTATATCATACCTTATCCCCTTCTCTATTAGATACTGATAGACCCTATCCTCAAAAAATTCTCTTAAGTTTTTCTTAACCCTGTTATCCTTTTTATTGTAAAGCTCAAGACTCTTCTCCACGAGTCTATCCAAGGATAGGAAGAGGTTCCTTTCCAGAATTATATAGATTATTGCTGTTGCCTGACGGCGAAGACCAAAGGGGTCTTCAGAGCCTGTAGGAATCTCTCCTTTTAAAAAGGATGCTGTGATATTATCCAATTTATCAACCATACTCAGGATAGAACCTTCAAGAGTTTTTGGAAGCTGGTCCTGAGAAGATTTTGGGAGGTAGTGTTCATATATAATCTCTCCTATCTTATCAGGTTCACCAAGCACTCTTGCATATATGCCTCCCATTATTCCCTGCAGGGAGGTAAACTCTTTCTCCCTTATCATATTTGTAAGAAGGTCTGCCTTTGATAGATAGGCTGCTCTCTTTAAAGCCTTCTCATCCACTCCTGAGATTTCTGAGGAGAGAAAAGAAGAGAGTTCTACAAGTCTCTGAGTCTTGTCATAGAGGGTCCCAAGACCCTCTATCCAGATAACCCTCTTCTCCTCTTCTACCCTCTCCTCCAACCCCTTCTCGATATCCTTTTTATAATAAAATTCTGCATCAGCAAGCCTTGATTTTAAGAACCTCTCATACCATTTCCTTATCTCGGATTTATCCCCCTTAGGTGCATTGGTGATGGCAATGAAATAGGGGATGAGTCTATCCTCCCTATCCTTAAGTGCGAAGCATCTCTGATGGTATTTCAAAGCAGTAATAAGGACCTCCTCAGGGAGTTGTAAGAATCTCTCCTCAAACTGACAGAGGATGGGTAGGGGATACTCTACAGTATTTGTTACCTCTTCTAAGAGTTCTGGGTCCTCTACCACTCTTGCCCTTATGCTATTTGCAACATTTATCAATCCATCATCAACCATCTCTCTCCTCCTCTCAGGGTCAGCTATACAGTAATGCTTTTGTAGCAATGATTCATACTCTCTCGGCTCCTTTATCTTCAATGGCTTCTTTGACAAGAATCTGTGTCCAAAGGTATAGGGGGAGGTAGAAATTTTATTTATCTGAATCTTTACAGGGGTATTACCAAAGAGCACTACTATCCATCTGATAGGTCTTGCAAACCTCAGTTTTGTCTCTGTCCATCTCATAGACTTTGGGAAGCTTAAAGAGAGGATGAGTTTTGGGAGGGTCTTCTTTAATAATAGAGTGGTATTCTCCCCCCTTAACCTCTTCTTTAAGAATAGATACTCCCCCTTTGGTGTAGACTTTATATATACATCCTTTATACTCTTCTTATGGCTTCTGGCAAAGCCATACCCTGTCTTGGTAGGCTTACCGTTCTTATCATAACCGATATCTCTGGGTGGTCCCTGAATCTCCTTTATCTCGTCTGGTTGTTTTGACAATACATCAAAGATTAAGATAGCAATCCTTCTCGGGGTATAAAATATTTTAGACTCTTTAAAATCTATTCTTGAGTCCTGGAGGAATTTCTCTATCTTAGATTTAAACTCAGAGGAGGCAGGGGCTAAATAGGAGGCAGGAATCTCCTCAGTTCCTATCTCTATTAGAAGGTCTCTTCTCATTTATGTATAAAGTTGCTACACTCCTTGCCAGTCTTCTCACCCTGGCTATATAATTTGCTCGCTCTGATACAGATATGGCTCCCCTTGCCTCGAGGATATTAAATATATGGGAGCATTTGATGACTGCATCATAGGCAGGGAGAACCAATCTCTTATCCAAGAGTCTTCTCACCTCCCTTTCCAATTTTGAGAACATCTCCCTATGGAAATTCACATCTGCCTCTTCAAAATTGAATTGGGAGAACTCCCTCTCACTACTGGTATATAAATCCCCCCAGGTATATCTGCTGTCCCACTTCACATCAAAGATGGACTCCTTATCCTGTAAGAACATACATATTCTCTCAAGACCGTAGGTAAGTTCTAAAGGGATAACTCTCAAGTCCAAACCGCCCATCTGTTGGAAATAGGTAAACTGGGTAATCTCTATACCGTCAAGTTCCACCTGCCATCCAAGACCCCATGCCCCAAGGGTAGGAGACTCCCAGTCGTCCTCTATGAACCTTATATCGTGCTTTGTAAAATCTATTCCTAAGCACTCAAGGCTTTCTAAGAATAAATTCTGGGAATTCTCTGGTGCAGGTTTTAAGATTACCTGGAGCTGGAAATACTGCTGAACCCTTAATGGGTTATCCCCATATCTTCCATCTCTTGGGCGTCTTGAGGGTTCAACATAGCATACCTTCCAGGGTCTATCATCCAATACCTTCAAGAAAGTAGCAGGATTAAAGGTCCCTGCTCCTACTTCAGAATTATAGGGCTGAAGGATGAGGCAACCCCTTTCTGCCCAGAACTTCTGGAGAGCCAAGATCGTATCCTGAAGGGTCTTACTCATTCCTTATCAATTCTATCCAGTTCACCCTTAAAATACCCTTATCCTCAAGTCTCCCTATAAAGAGGGCTTTCCCATATCTCCCCTCTTTAAGCATATCCAGGAAATGGGGAGGAGGTTCATATTCAAGTTCTATCCCCTTTTCAGATGAGGATAGCTCTTTTATAATCTTCATATTCTCCCCACTTTTCAGCAGTATCCCCTCTATGCATATCTCCTTACCTTTTAAAGAATCTTTTGCAGTCAACACACTATCCACAGATAAGATAGGATAAGGAGAGAAAGTCTTTAGAAAACCCTTGAGTCTGAAAATCTCTCTCTTTATATCTGATAACTCTTCTGGTAGCTGGGCAGTAGGTGATAGGATTATACTTTTCCCCTTCAGGGTAATCCTCTCTATGGGAGCATCAAAGATTGCTGGTCCTTTATACTCTGATTTTAAGCTTTCTGACTTAATCCCATCTATCTCTAAGAGGAGAGGTTTCAGGGTATCCAAGGGGAGCTCCCCTACCCTTATCTCCTTTATAGAGAGGAGAGGATTGTTCAGGAGGAATACCCCCCTACCTTCAGGATATAACTTCAAATATTCCCTATACCCTGTCCATCCTGAGAGGAGTTCATAGGTAAGGATAGGGCTTGACTCTTGTGATGTATAGATAGAGGAGGGTGTCTGTGCTATAAAGATGAGATAGAGGAGAGTTAAACTCATAACCCCAGCTCTTTTGCTATCCTCTTCATCCCCCTTAGAGAGATTTCTATAAACTCTTCCAAAGAGAGACCCAATTCTGAGCAGGTCTTTATCTGTTCTCTATTAGCACCTGCTGCAAACCTCTTCTCTTTGAACCTCCTCAAGACAAAGTCCTTATCAAGGCTTTCGAGTTTCTTATCAGGGTGCATAAGGGCAGAGGCAACAATTAGACCTGTTAAAGGGTCTACAGCGTAGAGCGCCTTATCAAGTTTAGATTCCCTCTCTATATGTCCTGGATGGGCTTTTATAGCATGGAGGATTCGTTCATCAACCCCCCTCTCTTTGAGAATCTCTGCTGTTAGGAAACCGTGTCTTGAGAAGTCATTCAGGGTTTTCTCATAGTCCAGGTCGTGAAGGAGTCCTGTGAGTCCCCAGCTCTCCTCATCCTCACCGAAATGTTTTGCCAGTTCCCTCATACAGGCTTCGGTAGCCAGCATATGCTTTATAAGGTTCTTATTCTTTACATAAGACTTAATAAGCTCTAAAGCCTCTTCTCTATTCATCCCTTAGTTTAAACTCTTTTAGAGAAAAGTCAATAACATCCTTTGTAGTGGTATCAGTTTCCCTTACAGAACTTCTCTATCACCTCCTCCAAACCAGGTCTTGTTATCTCTTTCAACTCATAACTCACCCTTACACTGGGTCTTTTGAAATCTATAATCCTTGTTAAATCCACAGGTGTGGCTATGATTACAGAGTCGCAGTCTATCCTCTCTATGGTCTTATTCAACTCCTCAATCTGCTCCTTCCCATAACCAAGGGCAGGGAGAACCTCCTCTATCTGGGGATAATTCTGAAATGCCTCCTTTATAGAACCCACGGCATACTCTTTTGGTTTTATAATCTCCTTTGCCCCAAACCTCTTTGCTGCTACCCATCCTGCACCTATTTTCATATTCCCATGGGTAAGGGTGGGTCCATCCTCTATCACCAAGACCCTCTTATCCTTTATATCTCCAGGCTCAGATACTGAAATCACAGACTCTGCCTCTATAATCTCTGTGGTCGGATTAGCCCTCCTTATATTCTCCCTCAGTCTCTTTACATCCTCTGATTTTGCAGAGTCCATCTTGTTTATCACCACCACATCTGCCATCCTTAAGACAGTGTTGCCAGGATAATAGGAGTTCTCATCCCCTGCCCTTAAAGGGTCTGTAACCACAATCAAGAGGTCTGGCTTATAAAAGGGGAAGTCATTATTTCCTCCATCCCAGAGGATGAGGTCAAACTCCTCTTCAGCCTGTTTTAGAATCTCTTCATAATCTACTCCAGCAAAGAGAGTGGTTCCTCTCCTTAGATGTGGTTCATACTCCTCTCTCTCCTCAATGGTGCATCCATATTTATCAAGGTCTTCCAGTTTATCAAACCTCTGGACCCTCTGTCTTGTCAGGTCTCCATAGGGCATAGGGTGGCGAACCACACAGAAATTTATTCCTTTCTTTCTCAGAATCTCTCCAACTCTTCTGGTTGTCTGACTCTTCCCGCATCCTGTTCGAACAGCACCCACACCGACCACCTTTCTCTTTGACTTCAGGGCTGTAGAACCTGGTCCTAATAGCCAGAAGTCTGCACCTGAGGAGAGGACCCTTGATGCCCTCTCCATCACATAAGAGAAGGAGACATCAGAATAGGAGAAGACTACAACATCTATCTTCTCTCTCTCTATTATCTCCTCAAGCTGGGACTCAGGGTATATAGGTATACCATCAGGATAAAATCCTCCTGCCAGCTCCTTTGGGTATCTCCTATCAGTTATATTCGGGATCTGGGTTGCAGTAAAGGCTATAACCCTGTAATTTGGGTTATCCTTAAAGAAGGTATTGAAGTTGTGGAAGTCCCTTCCTGCAGCCCCCATTATCAGGACCCTTCTCATATCACCCTCTCAGATATGGACTTTGCCTGGGTGAAGAGCAAGAGGTAATCCCTCCCCCCTGCCTTGGAGTCTGTTCCGGATAGATTGAATCCACCAAAGGGGTGGACATCTACAAGTGCGCCTGTGCATTTCCTATTTATATAGAGATTCCCCACATGGAATATCCTCTTTGCCTTGGCTATCTTCTCCCTATTCTTTGTATAGACAGAGCCTGTGAGCCCATAGATAGTATCATTGGCAATCCTTAAGGCATCATCAAAGTCCTTAGCTCTGATAACTGCAAGCACAGGTCCAAATATCTCCTCCTGGGCGATTCTTGCCTTTGACTGGACATCTGCGATTACAGTTGGCTTGATGAACCATCCCTCATCAATCCCTGGCTCTCCTCCGCAGAGGAGCCTCCCTTCTCCTTTTCCTATCTCAATATAGTTCATAATAGAATTAAAGGCTCTCTCATTTATTACAGGACCCATAAAGTTCTCATAATCCTCTGCAGGACCCATCTTTATCCCTTTTATCCTTTCCACAAGCCTATCCAAGAACTCATCGTATACATCCTCCACCACAATAGCCCTTGAGCAGGCAGAACACTTCTGACCCTGGAACCCATAGGCAGATACCACCACTCCTTCCACAGCCTTATCCAGCTCTGCCTCATTATCAACTATTATAGCATCCTTACCTCCCATCTCAGCTATTACCCTCTTTATCCATATCTGGGAGGGTTGGGTCTTTGCAGCAAGCTCCACTATCCCAAGCCCCACCTCCTTTGAGCCTGTGAAGGCTATGAACCTGGTTTTGGGATGAGCAACAAGGGAGTTTCCCACAGTGGAGCCAGGTCCTGGCAGGAAGTTGACCACCCCTGGGGGAAGACCCACTTCCTTAAGAATCTCCATAAACTTATAAGCTGTTAAGGGAGAGTCGCTGGAGGGTTTTAAAATCACAGTATTTCCACTTACAAAGGATGCCGAGGTCATACCTGTCATAATGGACATAGGGAAGTTCCAGGGGGGTATGACTACTCCGAGCCCTAAGGGGATATAGAGAAGCTCATTCACCTCACCGGGTATAGGGGTCAAGGGTTGGGGTTGGGAGAGCCTCAGGATCTCTCTTCCATAGAACTCTAAGAAGTCTATAGCCTCGCAGAGGTCTGCATCTGCCTCTATCCAGTTCTTTCCCACCTCATATACCATCCAGGCATCCAGCTCAAACCTACGCTTGCGCATAAGGGCAGCAGCCTTGAAGAGATACATCGCCCTCTCCTCTGGAGGGACAAATCTCCAATCCTCAAAGGTCTTAGTAGCTGTCTCTATAGCCCTCTCCACCTCTTTCTCAGTAGCCTTCTGGAATCTCCCTACCACCTGATTCTTATGGGATGGGTTATAAGAGGAGAACTTCTCCTGGGTATATATCTCCTCCCCTCCGATTATTATGGGATACTCCTTTCCCAATTCCATCTTCACCTTCTTGAGAGCCTGCTCCATCTTCTCCCTATTCTCTTTTATAGAAAAATCTAATAAGGGTTCATTCCTAAACTCTGTTATCATATATCCTCCTTTTTGGGGAGTATACTCAACAAATGGGCAAAGTCAACGCTCTGAGGAGAAGTGAATCACTCTATGGAAAATTGAACATCTGGAAGGATGCTTTTTAGAATCCTCCTCACCAGAGGGATAGCTTTCTCTGGTGGAAGGCAGTATTTCATCTCTAAAAACCTCTTTCTAAATTCCCTTATCTTCTCTTTTACATCTCTATTTCTTATAATAACATCAGCAATATAAGATGCAAGAATTTTGAAATCCTCCTCCCTCATTCCGAATCTCGTCATCTCCTGGACACCCATCCTTATTCCACTGGACTGGATAAAACTCTCATCATCAGGGAGTGCCTGATAATTGGTAATTATGTTATTCTTCTCTAACCTCTCAGCAATCTCCTCCCCTATCCCGTATCTCCTTACTCTTATCACTACCTGATGGGTCTGGGTAAATCCATCCTTCTCATCACCCTCCACATCTATCCCTTCATCCTTCAGAGCCTTAGCAAAAGCCTGTGCATTCCTTCTTATCTGAGACTGATATTCTTTCTTAAAGGCATTCATCTCATAACAAGCCATCAGGAGTCCGAGAAGAGTTCCTAAATGGTGATTACTGGTTGAGCCAGGGAAGGCGCGACCCTTTATATCTATCCAGAGCTTATGGAATGGGGAGTCCTTATCCATATTTGAGGCGATTACCCCTCTCTGGGGTCCAAAGAAGGTCTTATGGGTACTCCCTGTCACTATATCTGCCCCTTCTTTAAAGGGCTCCTGCAGGATTCCGTAGAGACCCAAGACATGAGCCATATCATACATAATCACAGGTCTTGAATTCCAATCCTTTACCAATTTATAGACAGCCTCCACAGGCTCAGGGTATAAGAACATACTCTTGCCAAAGATAATAAGTTCTGGTTTCTCTCTCTCAATCAGCTCTGCCATCTTTACAGTATCTATCTTATAAGGGTTATCCTTCATAACAGGGAAATTAATCACCCTCTCCTTTCCGGTGGCAGGGTCCTCCTCTACATAATTGAACAGGGCACCCATTGGTTGTGAACTGAGATGTCCTCCTTTTCTCAACTCGTTATTCATTACTGCTCTCATCCTTCTAAAGGGTTCACCCTCCCTCCTACCCCTATTCATAAATTTCACCATTGCCTTGAATACGACCTCATTAGCCATCTGTCCACTTATGGGTCTCAATTCTACTTGTGAACAACCGAAGTAATGAGCCATTTCTCTCTTGACTTCCTCTTCAACCTCTCTAATGAAATCTGTTCCTTGATAGAAGTATATCTCTCTCCCTTTCATTGTCCTATGCTCTGCATATCTTCCAGAAGGGTCAGAGATTTCACAGAGTTTTACGAGGATGCTGGGTGTGGTCTCAGAGGGGATGAGATTGAAGCACTCCTCCTGCCGCCATCTATTATTCTCCTCCACCCTTTTAACCAACTCTTCAACCTTCTTAAAGAAAGTTTCCATAGTTTAATATTACTCCCAATAACATCATTGTCAATAGGCTCGGTGGCTGACCCCTCCCCACCTTTTCTCATAAGTCCTTGACTTTCTTTATATTTATG
>CAZWJY010000051.1:9651-10075 GCA_964634335.1 uncultured bacterium | reverse complement strand
GTTTATAGGATATGAGCTGAGCCATATCTTCCAGGTAAGAGTCCGTAAACTATCAAAGGTCCCTCCTCTCTTGGATAGGGTTAGTGAGACTGGGGCAAACTATATTGGGGGGATAACTTTTACCATAGATAACCCAGAAAAGTATGAAAGCAGGGCTCGTAAAAGAGCGATTGAGAATGCAATCTCTAAGGCAAGAGAGCTGGCAGAGGCATCAGGGGTAAGACTGGGTAAGATTGTGAGTATATCTGAGGGAGGATATAGACCAATAGGAGTAAGTAGAAGATTACCCGCTGAGTTTTCTCTTGCAGAAGCCCGTCCACCTATTGAGCCGGGTCAGTTAAAGATTCAGGTCACAGTCACCCTCCAATATGAAATCTCATATTAAACTATGAAGGCTCTTATTACCGGAATCACAGGCTTTGTA
>CAZWJY010000051.1:6855-9641 GCA_964634335.1 uncultured bacterium | reverse complement strand
ATCTACTTTCTAAAGGTCATAAGGTCTTTGGAACCTATCGCTGGAGGTCAAGGATGGAGAATATTGAAGGGATAATGGATAAAATTACCCTGTATGAATGTGACCTGAAGGATGCAGCATCTGTGAGATATATCATAAGAGAGATAGAACCGGACCTTATCTTCCATCTTGCTGCCCAGAGTTATGTTCCTATGTCCTGGAGGGCACCTGCTCAGACTTTGGAGACAAATATTATTGGAGAGGTCAACCTCTTTGAGGCTGTAAAAGAGATGGGAATCTCTCCCCTTATCCATATTGCAGGCTCCAGTGAAGAGTATGGTCTTGTATATAAGGATGAAGTCCCTATAAAGGAGACAAACCCCCTCCGTCCATTAAGCCCCTATGGGGTGAGTAAGGTTGCTCAGGACCTCCTCGGATATCAGTATTTCAGAAGCTATGGGCTGAGGATAGTCCGCACAAGAGCCTTCAATCACACAGGTCCACGCAGGGGGGAGGTCTTTGCCACATCAAACTTTGCCAAACAGATTGCAGAGATTGAAAAGGGAAAGAGAGAACCTGTAATGTGGGTAGGGAATCTGGATGCAGTCCGAGATTTCTCTGATGTAAGAGATGTAGTGAAGGGTTATCTATTAGCTCTTGAAAGGGGTGAACCTGGTGAGGTCTATAATATCTCTACAGGTGAGGGGCATAAGATTGGGGAGATACTGGATATCCTTCTCTCCCTCTCTAAGGTAGATTTAGAAGTAAAGAAAGATTCAAGCAGGATGAGACCATCAGATGTGGAACTACTTATTGGAGACCATTCAAAATTTACTGAGACTACAGGATGGAAACCAGAGATCCCTCTAAGAAAGACCCTTGAAGACCTTTTAAACTTCTGGCGAGAAAGGGTTTGAAATCCTTTATTACCGGAATTGAGGGTTTTGTAGGAGGATACCTAACAGAATTCTTGACTTCTAAAGGGATAGAGGTCTATGGAATCCATTATGCCCCTGCTAAGGGTTTAGACGCTACTCTTTATGAGTGTGATATAAGAGATTATGAGAGACTTTTAGAATGTGTCGATAAGATAAGACCTGACTGGGTATTCCATTTAGCCGCTATAAGCTCTGTGGGGATTTCCTATAAACAACCCTCCCTTACCTTTCAGGTGAATGCTTTAGGAACCTTCAACCTCC
This sequence comes from uncultured bacterium, assembly GCA_964634335.1. Classification (GTDB taxonomy): domain Bacteria; phylum Hydrothermota; class Tepidihabitantia; order CAYHGV01; family CAZWJY01; genus CAZWJY01. Next base: position 8,463 of record CAZWJY010000051.1, on the reverse strand, counting down.
TTCAGGCTCTAAGGGAACTCTCCTTAAATCCCAGGATTCTCCTCATATCTTCCTGTGAGGTCTATGGAGCCCGGGGAGAAGAGAGACTTAAAGAGAACCTCCTCCCTTCCCCTATAACTCCTTATGGCTTAAGTAAATTGTGCGCAGAAGAGGTCGGACTCTTCTTTTACAAAGTCTATAAGAGTAAGGTAATAATCATAAGACCTTTTAATCATACAGGTCCTGGTCAACAGGAGATATTTATCTTCCCTTATGTGGCAAAGGAGATAGTAGAGATTGAAAGGGGAAAGAGGAAGCAGATTATAGAGGTAGGTAATATTGATGTGAAGAGAGACTTCACCGATGTAAGGGATATAGTCAAAGCCTATTATTTGGCTATCCAGTCCTGCAACCCTGGTGAGATATATAACATAACTTCAGAAAATACCATCTCTATAAAAGAGGGGATAGATATCCTAATCTCTCAAACAAAGGCTGATGTAAAGATAGAGAGGACACCTGAAAGGATGAGAGCTAATGAGATACCTGTTCTTAGAGGTAATGGAGAAAAATTCTTCAAAACTACTGGATGGAGACCAGAGATAAGTTTTGATAAGACTTTAAAGGACCTTCTGGAGTATTACAGAAAGCCTTAAGTCTGCAACTGAACTCTCACCCAAAGGCAGGTCAACCCTCTATGGCTCAGAAAAGGGGAATCTATCCAAGGGTTCATATATCGGTCCCTTTGGGGTGAGGGTGCTTTTGAAAAGGGTGACACTATCTACCAAGAATACCCTGCTCTTATAAGAGAGATCAAAAAGTTCCTTAAAGTCTGCCCTCTTTTTTACCCTTGCTATGGTGAGATGGGGGTGGAAACCTCTCTCCTCCTTTTTAAAACCCAAAGGGGTCAGTCCCTCCTCTATCCTCTCCTGCAATCTTATTATCTCCTCCCTTCCCTTCCCCACCCCTATCCAGATTACTCTGGGGGAGCGCTCGCTTGGAAAGGCTCCAATATCTTCTAAGGAGAGTTCAAACCTCTTCTCACTCCTCCTTATCTCCCTCAATACTCTGGAAATCTCTTCCACCCTCTCTTCCTTCACCTCTCCTAAGAATTTCAGGGTAAGGTGGAGATTCTCCTCCTCTACCCATTTCACAGGATAATCAAACTTTCTAACTATCTCCCTAACCTCCCTTCTCACATCCTTTGGAATCTCTATAGCGATAAATGTCCTAACCCTTCACCTCCCTTCTTATAAGCTCAAGGGCAGCCATAGCAGACCGTCTCTTTATCATCTCTCTTGTCCCATAGAACCTATTTTTTACTCCATAGGTCTTCCTTTTATAAGAGATTCCAATATACACAAGACCCACAGGTTTCTCCTCTGTTCCTCCACCAGGACCTGCAATGCCTGAGATAGATACCCCTATATCTGTAGCAAACCGCCTCCTAATACCCCTTGCCATCTCTTCAACAGTCTCCTTAGATACCGCACCAAATTTTTTTAAGGTCTCCTTCTTTACTCCACACACCATCTCCTTTATTTTATTGCTGTAAGCTATCACTCCTCCTATGAAGTAGTCAGAACTTCCTGGAACAGAGGTAATAAGGTCGCCCAGAAGACCCCCTGT
>CAZWJY010000051.1:0-6845 GCA_964634335.1 uncultured bacterium | reverse complement strand
TGTGCAGGACTCAGCGGTAGCAAGGGTGAGTCCTCTTTTGTGTAACAATCTCCCTATTACCTCCTCCATCCTCTTCTCACCGTATCCATAGATGTAGTCTCTCAGCTCCTTTGTGATTCTTCTTCTTGCTCTTAATAAAGATTCTTTACTCTCTGCCTCTATCCTCAAATCCACTCCACCAGGAGATGGAAGGTAGGCGATTACTATCCCCTTTCCTAAGTCTTTTATTCTATGATATATCTCTGTCTCAGCAATACCTGTGGTTCTTATAATAAGGCGAGGTCTCTTCTTTAATCTATAATTCTTTTTTAAAAATCCCATTACTCCCTTTTCAAAGGTAGCCCTCAACTCTTCTGGAACTCCTGGTAAGAGAATTAAGGAATGGGAGCCCTTTTTAAATAGAAGTCCAGGAGCCATCCCAACAGGATTATCCAGAATTATCGCATCCTTTGGCACCAATGCCTGCCTCTTTGCCGGTTCAGGAACTTCTCGCCCCTTAGATAAAAACCTCTTCTCAATTCTTTTAAGAAGGCTCTTATTCATAACAAGGGGGCTCTTAAATATCTCTGTGGCTACAGATTTTGTATAGTCATCAGGTGTAGAGCCGAGTCCTCCTGAAGAGATGAGGAGGTCCACCTCCTCAAGTCCCTTTCTAAATGTCTGTTCAATCACTTCAGGGTTATCAGGAAGGAAAAGAACCCTCTCCACTCTTATACCTGCATCTGATAACCTTTCTATAAGGTAGAAAGAGTTTTTATCCCTAATTTGAGCCGATAAAATCTCGTCACCGATTATTACTACCCATACCCTTACCATATAATTCTCAAAATAATGTTTGATATAGCCCCTGCTATAACATCGTCAAGCATTATCCCAAACCCTCCTTTTATCTTTTCTAAAGACTTTATGAAAGGAAATTTTACGATATCAAACAATCGAAAGAGGATGAAACCGAGGATGAGCCTCTTAATATCGGGGTTGATTAAAAAGAAAGTGACCATAATTCCAGAAATTTCATCAATAGTCACTCTTCTTGGGTCTTCCCCCCATACCTGAGAAAGTTCTCCTGCAATATAAACCCCCACAAAGAAGACAAGCAGAGTAAATGAGGCATAGAGAGAGGGGGAATTATGGAGAAGGAGAACGAGAGGGATTCCTATAATGAGAGAGGAAAAGGTTGCAGGGGCAATGGGTATAAAGCCTGTATACAGGCTACTACCTATTGCTATCTTCCACCACGATGGCGTCTGGGTGACCGATGCTCCCATTCTACTACCAAGGGTGCTACTACAAATATCGAGGAGTAGGTCCCTATAAGTATCCCTACAGTGAGAACAAAGGCAAAGTCCCTAATGGCAGGTGCTCCCAAAATTAGAAGAACAAGAGCTACCGCTATAGTAGTAATGGAGGTTATAACAGTCCTTGACAAGACATCATTTATCCCCCTATTCACTATCACATCAAACCCCTGACCTCTTAAAGTCCTCAAGTTTTCTCTTATCCTGTCTGATACAACAATGGAATCATTCACAGAATATCCTGCAAGGGTTAAAAGACCTGCGATAACAGGGATAGTAACTTCTCTATTTGTAATAGATATGGCACCAATGGTGATAAAGACATCATGGAAGAGGGCAACAACAGCACCTACCCCAAATCTGGGGTCAAATCTGAAGCTTGTATAGATAAGAATCCCTAATAGGCTACCGATAATAGCCCATAACGCTTTCTTTCTCAACTCCTTACCGATGAGAGGACCCACAAGCTCCTCCCTCAATAATTGGCAAGGGTTATGAGGATAGGTTCTCCGCATTATCTTTAATACCTCCTCCCCAAAACTCTCCATCCTCTTTTTTACCCCCACCCTTATAAGAAAATCATTCCCTTTCCCAAAACCCTGAATAATAGCAGAAGCTTCTCCTATCTTGGCAAGGGCAGCCCGTATCTCCTCTATGGTTATAGGCTTCTCAAACCTTATCTGGATGAGAGTCCCTCCTGTAAAATCTACTCCATAGCGTGGACCTTTATGGATGATAAGGGATACAGTGCTAATGAGGATAAGGAGAAGGGAGAAGAAAAATCCAAATTTCCTCCTCCCTATAAAATCGATGTTGGTCCTGCGTAGAAGTCTCATTATATCCTCAGAGTCTTTACAGGTCTTCTACCAAGAATCCATTCTAAGATAAGTCTTGTGAGATAGACAGCAGTGATGATATTTATGATAAGACCAGCAGATAAGGTTACAGCAAAGCCTCTAATAGGTCCTGTGCCAAAGATATATAAGGCAAGGGCAGTTATTAGGGTAGTAAGGTTTGCATCAATAATAGTGATAAAGGCTTTAGAATAGCCAGTAGATATAGCAGCTCGAACAGTCTTTCCCAAACCGAGCTCCTCCCTTATTCTCTCAAAGATTAAGACATTAGCATCCACACCCATACCTATGGTAAGGGCAATACCTGCAAGACCAGGTAGAGTGAGGGTAGCCCTCAAGGTAGAGAGGATGGCTAAGAGAAAGAAGATATTGAAGAACAGAGCAAAGTCTGCCAATAATCCAGAGAGACTGTAGTAAATAGCCATAAACACGACTACTATGGCTGCTCCAATAAGTGCAGCCCTTATACCCTTTCTTATGGAATCACTTCCCAGGGTAGGTCCCACAGACCTCTCCTCCATAGGTAGAAGAGGGGCAGGCAGGGCACCTGACCTGAGCACGATAGCCAAATCCTTAGCCTCCTCAGCATATCTCTGACCTGTTATCTGCCCCCTTCCATGAGGGATCCTCTCCTGAATAACGGGTGCAGACTTCACTACCCCATCAAGGACGATAGCCATCCTCTTTCCTATATTATCACCTGTAACCCTGGCAAATTTCCTTGCAGCCTTTCTCTTAAGCCTAAAATTGACTACCCAAGTATTGGCAAGGGTGGGTTTATTCCCTTGATAAGGAGAGGGTCTTGCATCTTTAAGTCCTGCCCCTGTAATCACTGGCTCTCTCTTTAATAGATACATCCTCCTTATCCTACGCCCCCCATAGTCTTCAGGGAGACCGAAGAGAAACTCTAAGTCCTTAGGGATTACATCCTCTGCCTCTTTTATAAGGCTCTTCACCTGAGGATAATCCCTCTCATCAATAGCCAGGTCTCCTCCTGCACCAAAGATATACTTAGTAAGGGCTCCTTCACTCCTCAGGGTATCACCCCTACTCAACCTCCTATCCATCGCCTTCAGGACCTGATAGGTCTGCCTCTCTGAAGCTAACATCTTAAACTCTAAGAGAGCGGTCTTTCCTATAAGGTTCTTTGCCCTTACCCTATCCACCCCTGGCAACTCTATCAGTATCCTCTCCCCCATCTTCTGAATGACAGGTTCATATACTCCATACTGGTCTATCCTATTTCTTATAATCTCCAAAGCCCTATCAGTAACATCCTTAGCCTCTTTTGGAGAAAGCTTCGACTTATCCACCTGCATAACGAGATACATACCTCCAACAAGGTCGAGACCGAGATGGAGAGCCTTCTTATGGAGAGCTATCTTCTCCTTCTCCAATCTTGCCCTTGCCGTATCACTCTTTACCATCTTCTCCTGCTCAGGTATCACCTTATAGAGTTTATAGGTAGGATAAAGGGCATACAGAGCTAAAGCTATAGCTATGGCAAAGGCTGCAAAACCAAATTTAAGATTCTTCAACTGTAAATCTCCATTATCCTCTTCATCTCAACAACAGCCTCTCTAAGACCTATAAACACAGCTCGGGCAATAATGGAGAAACCTATACTGAAGCCTGTAATTTCTGAAATTTTTAATAACGGAATGATATTCTTATAATCTATCCCATGCCCTGCATGGACTATAAGACCCTCTCTGGTGGCAAATTCTGCTGAAGCTCCTATCCCCCTTAGAATCTCTTCTCTATGCTCTATATCCTTTGAATAGAGGTCTGTATTTATCTCTATTCTATCTGCCCCAAGTTTTAGTGCAGCCTCAATCTGAGGTCTTTCTGCTTCAATGAATACAGAGACTTCAATCCCTGCCTTCTTAAGCACCTGGGCAATGGGCATCACCTTCGAAAGATTAGAGACCAGGTCCAATCCTCCCTGAGTGGTAACCTCTTCAGGGGATTCAGGCACAAGGGAGACTACATCTGGCTTAATATCCAGGGCTATATCCCTCATCTCTTCTGTAGCAGCCATCTCTAAATTGAGTTCTGTCTTAATAGTCTGGCGAAGGAGTCTCAAGTCTCTCTCTTTTATATGCCTCCTATCCTGACGCAGATGGACAGTGATTCCATCAGCCCCCCCAAGTTCAGCAAGCACTGCTGCCTGGACAGGGTCAGGAAAAGACTCCTTACGCGCCTCCCTCAGGGTAGCTATATGGTCTAAATTTACCGAGAGCTCTCTCATATCTCATAATAGTAAAAAGGGAGGAGATGTCAAGCCCAGGATAAGGTCTATAACTCAAACCCTCCATAAAGGTTAATCTCTCTTTCTCTGTTTATTACCAAACCCACCTTAGGAACGAGTTTTAAGAACCCTAAACCGAGTCCTGTCTCCAGCTTCAATTCTATCCCTGATGAGATATAAAACCTCCCCTTTATAGGGAGAGCCATATCAGTAAATAGAGTTCCGCATAAATCCTCAAAGAAGATATTCGGATTCCAGAACCCCTTTCTTATTCTTAGTAGAGGATGACCATATTCAACTACCAGTCCTATACCCTTCTCTGTATAGATTTTATGGTATCCCCTTATTTCGATTTCTCTAAGTTCAGGGTCATTGTGACCCCAAAGAGAGATTCTAAGTTCACCACCTTTTGCATATCTCCTCACCCTCATTTTAAAGGTCTGCGCACTTCTCTTCTCTTTTGAACCGAAGAGTTCACTCTCTATAGGAAAGCCTATCAGGATAGACCCTAAGCTCATAGGATATCTAAGGGTTAAAGAGAGTCCTGGGGCTATCTCCTTTCTTGAAAGATTCTCTCCCCAGACCCTATTATCAAGGATGAGGAAGACCTCTGATAATCCAGGACCCATTCCCTTCCATAACGGATAATCCAGGATTAACTCTCCAGACCCCTTAGAATTATATAAAAATCCTATCTCCAAGGGCGAAAAGGATAGAGAGGCGAGAAAAGATGAGAGGAAGAGGTCTCTCTTTAAAGGGTTATAGGCTAAGAAGAGGGCATAAAGATTCTCATAGGTAACATCAGAACCTGCAAATAATCCACCTAAATACCAACTCTTAAGGGTTGTATCAGAAGGGAATGCTATGGGGATATGGAGAGCAGGTTTAAATAGGGTCTTGAAGACATCCCAGTATCCACCTCTTGAGACTTTGAGCTCAGGAAATATTGGTGGGGATATCTTCTCCCATCCCTTCAGTTTAAATTTTTTAGGGTTTAGGGCTCTCTTATAAAGGTCAAAGCCCTGTTTTGTGAGTCCTGTGAAATAGAGGGTATCTTGGTAGAGTTGACCAAAACTGGCATAACCTCCTCTGGTTAATTGGTAGAGTTCCCCTTGTGAGAGGTTATATTCATAGATAGAATAGATTCTATCATAATTGGCAGTAAAGAGGAGAGTATCCTTAGACAGACTAATCCCATTCTCTAACCAAGGACTCTCTACAAGTGGTAGAAGAGTCTGCCTATCAAGATTTAAAAGATAGATATTCCAATTCTCAAAATCTCTTCTTGCTGTCACAACGATGTGATTGGAGTCTGCCTCAATCTCTCCTATAAGATAAGGGGTCTTGTAGAGTCTCTCCCTTTTCCCTTTTGAATATATCCAGAGTTCTGAACCAAATCTATCTCTCCTATCCTTGGAATAGAGGATTCTTCCGTCAGGAAGAGGAGAGAAGCCCCGAATATCATCCGAGAATAGAACTCTATCCCTATGAGTTTTAAGGTCTAATAGATGGAGCTTAGAGGTATAGCCAAACCCCCTCTGAACTATATTTGCACAACCCTTCCTCCATTCAAGGGTTGTATAATAGAGCCTGTTATTCTGAATTCTCAATGGTCCACTTACTGGGCTTGTAAGGAAGAGAATTACCTTTTCTCTATCAGTCTTCAAATCCCTCTCTATAATCTTTATGAAATAGAAGGTCTTTAAGGCATCGGTCTTTTCAGGATACTCTCTCACATAATAGAGCTTATCCTTGTATCTTTTAGGATATCTCAGATACCACCCCTTTTCAGTCAACCTCTCCCCTTCAACCCTCCAACCTCTATATCTCTTTTCTGCGTATCTCTTCCATTCTAAATAGAGAGAGGGGAAGCTTTTATTATACACCTGTTTTGCTGCCCTATCTATACCAATAAATGGGAAGAGTATCCCAAGGGGAGCCCAAAAATATGAACCGTAGATAGTGAAGAAATGGGAAAACTTATCCTCTCCATATCTGGAAGCTAAGTAATTAAAAAACTCTCCCCCATAGAGGTATATCCCTCCGTAGGGGAACTCCACGGGAGAATGGGTGATATGATGAATAGAGGGGAATTCTCTTCTGCTTGATATTGCTGCAATATAAGAGTCAAAGCCTCCATCGTTCAACCTCCCCTCATAAGGAGATATTTGGGATTCTGAATAGACTGTAATCCCTTCTATTATCCATCCTGGCGAGTAGAGATTGGGTTGAAAAGGGGTTCCAAGGAGAGAGGTTAAAAGGGAAGGCATCCCCTTTGTCTTTGTAAGATGGCAGATATGGGTATACTCGTGGACAGATACTGTCCTATACCAGCTCTCTGTAGAACCTTCGGGATAGGTAAAGATATGAATATCCCTTGTGATAGGGTCTGCAAACCCATTGACAAGCATCCCCAAGTCCTCTATCACTACCCAGACCCTG
>CAZWJY010000050.1:0-10116 GCA_964634335.1 uncultured bacterium | reverse complement strand
TAGGCCCTTTTTTAAAATATATACCTTTTTATCACTCTGTCAACCCCTTGGATAAATCCCACTTCGCACCTGTCATTGCGAGCCTGCCATCTACGCTCCTCGCAATCACATTATCTAAAATTCCAATAAATGTAGTAAGTTTAAGCCTGGATAAATCCCTTGACTTTTGCTATGGTTTTACTAATATCTGATAGCTAAGGAAGTGATGACTCTTCTATGGCGCCATCGTCTAGTCCGGTCGAGGACATCTGGTTCTCAGCCAGAAGACCAGGGTTCAAATCCCTGTGGCGCTATTAAACATATAAGGAAGGGATTTGAGTGGGCAAATCCCTGTGGCGCTATTAAACATATAAAATGAAAATTCCTTTGATACTTCTCCTCCTTCAATTCAATCCTGACCTATCTCTGTATGAGAGGATTCATAATGACTGGAAGTGTAAGACATTGGATATAACTATGGGGACTACTGAGAAACTCTCATCTCCTCAAATATTATCCCTCTTAGGTCTAAACCTATTCCTCTTTGGGGGAGAAAGGGAGAGGAAGGCAGCAAGACTTGGAACCTTTGCTTATGGAATCTCTGCACTTACTACTCTCTCCTTGAAGATGGTCTTCAACAGAAGTAGACCAGAAGATGACTATCCGAGATGGAACTCCTCTTTCCCCTCTCTTCATACTACTACCTTCTTCTCCTTGGCCACTGTCTTTTCAAAGGAATATCCTTGTATGAGAATCCCCTTTTATGGATTGGCATCCATAGTAGGATTGTCAAGGGTATATCTCGGTAAACACTACCCTTCAGATGTTTTGGCAGGTGCCATCCTGGGATATCTCATAGGTAGATTAGTATTGACTAATCAGGATTATTTTAATAGACTCCATTTTTAGATATGGGATTAGTTGGTAGACTTGTAGAATCTGTGGGAGGTAGTTTCTCCTCTGAGCTCGGTATACCTCTTGAAAAGGAGAAGGGGGTATTTAAATGGTTCCTGGCATCTATACTCTTTGGAGCAAGGATAAACCAGACTATTGCTATCAATACCTTTAAGGAGTTTGAAAAGGAAGGGATAACCTCTCCAGATTCTATCCTGAAACTTGGCTGGGATGGACTTGTAAGGATTCTGGATAATGGAGGATATGTGAGGTATGATTTCAAGACAGCGGATAAACTCCTGGAGATAAGCAGAAATCTGAAGAAGAACTATGGTGGAAGTCTACTTAGATTAAAAGAGGAATCAAAATCCTTAAAAGACTTGGAGGATAGATTAAAGGCTCTGGGAAAGGGGATAGGAGAGGTGACAGTTAATATATTCTTAAGGGAATTGAGGGAAATATGGAAGGTAGACCCTCTGCCTGGAAATCTTACCCTATTATCCGCAGGGAATTTGGGAATTATAAATCCTAAGGAGTCTAAGAGAGAAAGCCTTGAGAGACTAAAGGATTTTTATAAGAGAGAATTCCCAAAGGACATATCCTTTATAGATTTTGAATCCTCCCTGGTCAGATTGGGAAAGGATTTCTGCAGAAAGAAGAGATGCAGAGTGTGTGCTTTAAAGAGTGATTGTAGAAAGTATAGATAGATTTTTCAACAGAATCTAATCATATTTCAGGCTCTTAAAGAGAGGAAATATCGAGCTGGAATATCATCTTAAGACCCTCCTTCCGAGTCTCTTCTCTGATACCCCTAAGTTGGGCTTATAAGACTCATAAAATTGGAGAGAGTAGCAAAGGGGAATCCTGATAAGCTGGGAGAGTTTTATAAATTTCTCTCAGGATGACCTATCAATTGAGAAGATCAATGGATATGATGTGGCAACAATGGAAGGATGTATCAATACCACGAACCCCGGCGAACCCGAATCAGAGAAGGAATCAAGGATAAGGAAGGTTGTGATGTTAAGGTGAACTGTTAGAGGAGAAGAATCTTTTCAGTTCTGATAGTTCATAGGTGACAGGACATTCTGGAAGACTGGAGAGGAATAGGGTTCCATAGGATTTATTGGCTATCCTTGAATCCAAAAGACAGACCGCTCCTCTATCCCTCTTTGTCCTTATGAGCCTTCCAAAACCCTGACGCAGTCTTAGGACAGCATTGGGAAGTTGAAAGGAGAAGAAGGGGTCCTTTCCATCCTTTCTAATCTCTTCTATCACTGCCTCTATCCTTGGTTCATCAGGGACATCAAAGGGGAGTCTCATAATAATAAGACAGGAGAGGGCTTCACCAGGCACATCTACCCCCTGCCAGAAGGATTGGGTAGCAAAGAGGACCGATGTTATATCCTCTTTAAAGACCTTTAACAGAAGAGGTCTTGAAAGTTCACCTTGAGATAGAACCCTATACCTCTGGCTTCGGAATCTTCTGTATACCTCCTCTAAGGCTTTATAACTGGTGAACAGGATAAGAGCCCTCCCTTTGGAAAGGGAGAGGATTCTATCAAGTCTCTCTGCTGCCTCTTCATAAAATTTATCCTCAGTAGGAGGAGGCAAGTCCCTCCCTATATAGAGGAGGGTATTATGGAGATAGTCAAAAGGACTATCAAGGAGTAAGGAATTATACTTCTCAAGCCCAACCCTTGAAGTAAAGAAGGAGAAACCTCCATCAGTGGTTAAGGTGGCTGATGTGAGCACAACCGAGGGGATAGAATCAAAGACCGATGTTTTAAGAAAAGAGGCTACATCTATCACAGCACTCCTCAAGGTAATCTTCTCCCCTTCCCTCTCTACCCAGAAGACAGAGTTGGTATCAGATAAAGACAAAAAGAGGGAAATTTCACTTCTCTTCCTTGCGACCTGTTTAGCCAGACTCTTTATCTCATAAGAGAGCTCTTCATCAGGTTCTCCCTTTGATAACCTCTCCAAGTGGGAAGCCAGTTCTTTTAAGGGAGAGTCTAACAGATTTTCTACGATATCAGAATCCCTCACCCTCTTTTTTGATTTATCTCCAAGCCATTTATCTATGGAAGAGAAGAATGTCTCTGAATCTTCCCTTGTCTTTGAAAGGAGGGAGTAAAGGGATTCCCTCTCACTCCTGGACATCCTTACCTTAGGGAGAATCCCTCTATTTGTCCTTGGATTGTAGAGTCTACTCAATAACCTTCTTATACCAAAATTTGATAGGGCAATTCCAAAATAATGGGCTGCTGCCTCTTCTAACTGATGAGCCTCATCAAATATACATCCATAGAATTCTGGGAGGAGTCTATTCTCAGTGGCAAGATTGGCAAAGAAGAGGTAATGGTTTATCACCAAGATATCTGACTCCTGCCATCTCCTCTTAGCCTTGTAATAGCAACACTCCTCATAATATCTACACTTCTTAGAAAGACAGGAATCACCATCCCTGCATATCTTATTATAGAGAGATGGAGGGATATTCTCTGGATAATCTGAGAGAATTCCCGAACCTCTTCTACTCCACTCTATAAGCCCTTCAGCTGTTTTAATCTCTTTCTCATCATCAAACAGGTCCATCCTCAGATTTGTATAGAGTCTCCTTTTGCAGAGGTAGTTCTCCTGACCATAAGCCACCTCTACCCTAAGGTCCTTTTTCACCACTTTTTTCAAAATGGGTATATCCTTTTTTATTAACTGTTCCTGGAGGAGTTTTGTATGGGTGCTTATGACTATCCTTTTATCTGTCATAATGGAGAGGAGGAAGGAAGGGAGGAGATAGGCGAAGCTCTTACCTACACCTGTTGGAGCTTCTACGATGAGGTGGTGCGGGTCTTTCAGAGCATTGAATACTTCTATAGCCATCCTTTGTTGTTGGGGGCGATATTCAAACTCCTTGAGAACTCTTCTAAATCCTCCGTTCTCTCCCAATTCCTCTTTAATAAAGTCCTGTATCTCCATCATTTCCCCCAGGGATATTTTTCTAAGAATACCTCATCAAAATCAAAGAGATTATGAAAGTCCTCTTTCTTATCCTTATCCTGCTTGGTCAATAGCCCCTTATCCACCATATTAAAGACAATCTCTCCAAAGTCATCTGTTTTATAGATTCCCCAGGAGTTGAGAACAGTCTTAGCCATAGGACCATACTCTCTTATGGCAAGGTCTTTAATAGCTCTGGCGAGTTCTTTACCTGTGATATGCCTCTTCTTTTTAAGTCTATCAATTTCATATCTTAAGGCAGCGAGAACAAAGAAGTAGGCATTGGGTTTGTATCTCTTATCCTCTCTCAATATCTCTTCAATCTTCTCCCAGTCTGATTTCTCTCTCATCTGTGGAATTCTATTAAGTTAGAACCAAAAATCAAGACCCAAGCACTTATAATCCTCAAGGATTGACAAGGGCGAATAGTTTGTATAATGAAGTATGAACCAGTCTATTATACTTGCCTTTTTGAGCTTTATAGCCCTTTCTGCTCAGGAGAGGAGGATAGAAGGGCTTATAGGAGAACTCTTTAATGCATCCACAAAGATAGAGCAGGATAGAATAATTAAATCCATTCTCAATCTCAATCCAGAGATAGAAGATGTGAGGAATCTTTTAAAGAGGGGCAAGAGATACTCTAAGAATGTTCCTGTTGGCTGGAATGTATTTGAGAATCTATGTATTGATGGGATAAAAAGACCTTATCATATCTATATCCCAGAGGATTATGACCCTGATAAAAGATATATGGTTCTCTTTGACCTCCATGGAGGGGTGGGTAGGGAAGAACTTATCCCTGAGAAAAAATTTAAAAAGAGGCGTTCCCTATGGGTAAAGGAGGCAAAAAGGGGAAAATTTATCTATATCCTCCCTTTGGGTCAGAAGGGGGCTGAGTGGTGGACAGAAGTAGGGGCGCAGAATATCTTGAGTATCTTAAAAGAGGTGAAGAGGATGTATAATGTGAATGAGAATAAGGTATTTGTTTCAGGCTTCTCTGATGGTGGTTCAGGTTCCTATTATATGGCACTCAACCACTCCACCCCTTTTGCAGGCTTTCTACCCTTAAATGGGCATCCTGGAGTAGCCCAGGCAGGGGGGAACCCTGTCTATCTTCCCAACCTCTCCAATAAACCCCTCTATGTTGTTAATACAGGTAAGGACCCCTTATATCCTGCAGATAAGATTAAACCCTACATAGAGAAAATGCGAGAAGCAGGCGCAGAGGTTATTTTCAGGGTCTATAAAAAGATCGGACATAGGTTGGATTATGCCAAAAAAGAGAAGCCACTAATGATTGAATTTATGAGAGAAACGGAGCGTAACCCCTTCCCATCAAAACTTACATGGGAGACAGCTTCTGAAAGCTTGGGCAGGGTCCACTGGATAAGGATAGATAGTATTGCTGATATTGGTAACAATGCAGAATTTAAAGACTATAACCCCATAATTAAGACCAGGAGGGTTAAGATTGGAGTCTATATTGATACTAAATTTAAGGGAGAAGGGGTGAGGATAGAAAAAATCGCAAAGAATACCCTGGCAGAGAGTCTTAAACTTAGGCAAGGGGATGTAATTATAGGTTTAGATGATAAGAAAATCAAGAATATAAAAGACTTGAGGGAGATTCTCTCTAAGAAGAGTCCAGGGGATTCTGTTGAGATTATTATAACAAGGGATGGGGAAAGGCTTATATTTAAGGGAAGGTTTAAACCCTTTAAGCCCAGACCTGCTTTTGATAGGGAGAAGCTCTCTGGAAGGATTGCTGCAGAGGTGAAGGGGAACCGTATTGATGTAAGAGTAAAGAATATAGCCAAATATACTCTATTTATATCTCGGGACCAGTTTGACCTTAGTAAAGATATTGAAGTATATACAAATGGTAGACTATCCTTTAAAGGTAGAGTAAAACCAAATTTAGAGTTTATACTGAGAGAAGCGGCAGAGAATATGGATAGGGAGATGATATATGATAACAAGATTGAGATTAAGGTTAAGGGGTCTTGACAGAAGCTATAGGTTGGTTAAAGTAGAGCATTAGAAAGGAGGTGAGATGGCTTATAAAATTACCGAAGATTGCACTGCTTGTGGCCTATGTAGTGAAGAGTGTCCTGTTCAAGCAATTAGCGAGGGCGACCCTATATATGTGATAGACCCTGACAAGTGTGTGGAGTGTAAGGGCTACTATGACTCTCCACACTGTGCAGAGGTCTGTCCTGTAGATGCCTGTGTTCCAGCTTAGAAGAGAGGGGGGTGGCTTTATGTCACCCCCTCTATCTATAATAGAGCCCCAAAGGATATCCTTAAGGAGTTTCATAGCTCTGATAGGTTTCTCCCTTTTAACAGGGCTTGGGGCTCAACTTAGGGTCTATCTCCCCTTTACTCCTGTTCCTATAACTCTCCAGACCTTCTTTGTTCTCTTATCAGGTGCGATTTTGGGTAGGAGCCTGGGTGGGTTGAGTCAGGTAGTCTATCTTGTCCTTGGAAGTTTTTCTAATTCCCTTTTTGCCGGCAGTTTAGGACTCTTTGGTCCCACAGGTGGATATCTGATAGGCTTTGTAGTAGCTTCCTGGATAACTGGAAAACTATTAGAAGGGGATAGATTCTCTCTTAAAAGAGTAATCCTTGCAATGATGATAGGGAATCTAAGTATTTATGGCTTTGGTCTCCCCTGGCTCTCTATATATTTAGGATACAGTATAAGGAAGGCAATACTTTTAGGTTTCCTCCCCTTTGTGATAGGGGATTTTATAAAACTTTTGGGTGCATCCTTTGTTTACAAGGCTCTTAAACACAGGAGGTAGAGATGAAGAGGTTAGTGCTGATAGGACTTCTGGGAGTGCTTATTGGGACAGCAAACTCCCAGATATTTGGGGTGGGTGGCACAGTAGGTAAACCCCCTTTTACTCTTTCAGCCAAATACTGGCTCTCTAAACCCAGAGCCTGGGATTTTGGAGTATGGTGGGGACAGAAGGCTGACAAATTTAATCTCCACACTCATTTCACTTATCTCTCCCATATCTATGGTATAATTCCTGACCCCCACTGGTCCTTTTATGGAGGGATAGGGGGGAGATTTGAGATAAGGGGAACTGCAGTGCAGGGAGCATCACAAAAGATAGCAATAGGTCCCAGAGTTGCTGGTGGTGGGGATTTCTTTTACAGCCCCATAGAGATATTCTTTGAGGCTTGCCCTACTTTAGACCTTCTCCCTTCCTTAGCCCTTGATGTAGACTTTGGGATAGGACTGAGATACTTCTTTGGGAGGAGGTGAGATGAACAAGAAAATAACAATACTCCTTCTCATTCTCCCTCTAATAGTTTTTGGCTCTCCTGCTATAGGTGGAGGAAGGGGACTGTTTAGGGTTCAGGATGTGAAGTCTGAAGGTCAGGGGATGCTCTCTCTATCTATTCATAGCCTTATACTAAAAAGTTCTGATGACTGGTATGGAGCTCCTCTATCCCTTGGCTTTCCCACCTATGCCCCTCTATCCTGGCTTGAGTTCTTTGTCAATCCTAACTATGGTTTGTGGTCAAGGAGTCTTGAGAATATAGATACCACCAGGTATGGCTTCTATGATACAAGGGCAGGAGTAAAATTATCTTTTGTGGGGATTCCGGTATTCAAGATTGGATGCGAAGGTTTGCTCTCCTTTCCCACTACCGAGGATACCTTCCACCCTCCCCCTGACAGGGAGATCTCTTATGGGGGTGCAATCCTTACCGCCCTCGATTTTGGTGATATCTCAAGAAAGGCTCCTTTTAATTTTATGTTTAATTTTGGAAAACTTGAGAACTCTACCCTTCTCGGTTTTGGATTTATACTTCCTGGTAAGAATTATGCAATAGGGGCAGAGGTCTTTACTCATAAGGATACCCTCCACTTCACCCCTGGAGTAAAGTTTACCTTTCCTTTTAAGATAGGTCTGGATGTGGGGCTTGATATTACCCCTAATGTTCAACCTTTATTCACAGGTATATTAGGGATAAACTTCATCACCCCCTTCCTAAAACCATCTCCTCCAGCCCTTGGAACTATTGCAGGTTCTGTTAGGGATGCTGTTAGTGGAAAACCCTTAGAGGCTAAGGTGGTATTTCCTAACCAGGAACTCCCTTCGCTTACCACGGATAAGGAGAGTGGTATTTTTAAGATAGATAGTGTGCCTGTAGGTATTATAACCGTAGAAGTAAGTAAGAAGGGGTATATAAAACAGAGTATTCCTCTGGTGGTTAAGAAGGATGAGACCACTACCCATGATTTTCTACTTCAGCCTGTTCGCCTCTTTGGAGTTCTTTCAGGGATAGTAAGGGATGCCAAGACTTCAAAACCCTTAAAGGCAGTAGTGAGTTTGCCTGGAATGGATATAGAGCCAAAGTCTACCGATTCTCTAACAGGCTTCTTCAGGTTTGATAGTATACCTGTTGGTGCAGTGGCTGTGGAGGTGAAGTCAAAGGGGTATATAGGTTCTGCCACTTCAGCTACTATAAAGCCTAATGAGGTCACCAGGGTTGAGTTTAATCTGAAACCTGCCCTTGTAAAAGGGACAGTGATTGGACAGGTGACAGATAGAAAGACTCATAACCCTTTAAAGGCTACTATAATCTTTCCCAATACAAAAATTCCTCCCATCCATACAGACCCCTCTACTGGAATATATAAGGCAGAACTTCCTGTAGGGAGTTATGCAGCCATTGCCAGGTCTGAGGGTTATATAGACCAGCCTGCACCTATTGTAATTGAAGAGGGGAAGACTACAGAGAAGGATTTCGCCCTGGTAAAGAAAGGGATGGCAATTATCTTAAGAGGGGTAAGGTTTGATTTTAATAAGGCTACCCTTAGACCCGAATCCTATCCTATCCTTGATGAGGCAGCAAAGATTCTGAAGGAGAATCCTACTATCAAAGTGGAGATCCAAGGGCATACCTGTAGTATAGGAACAGAGGAGTATAATCTAAGACTCTCCAGGGCTCGAGCCGCAGCTGTGGTAGACTATCTTGTAAATGTTCATCATATAGACCCAAGAAGACTGATCGCCAGAGGTTATGGAGAGTCAAGACCTATTGCTCCCAATGATACAGAGGCAGGGAGAGAGCTTAACCGAAGGGTAGAGTTCGTTGTCCTCGGAGAGATGTAGATAAAGCGGTTTATATTGTGGGTATTTGAGAGAGGAGTCTTCAGATTTTCTTTAAATGATAAGCTTTTGATTCTCTTTACTACTAAGGACTTTAATGATGACTTTGAATATTGGGGTATAAAGAATCTTATAAGGCTCAACCAGATTCATTCAGATAAAGTCTTCTATATAAGAGATAGGAGAACCTATACAGGGGATGGACTCATTACAGATAAGAGAGGGCTCTATTTATCAATTAAGGTGGCAGACTGTTTACCTATCTATCTCTTTTCAAAGGATTTTAAAGTAATAGGTATATGCCATTCAGGATGGAGGGGAACCGTGAAGAGAATAGCTGAAAGGATGGTTTATAAAATGCAAAAATTATTCAGGATAAGAGATATATGCTATATCCTTGGACCCTGTATAGGGGTATGCCATTATGAGATAGGAGAGGATATTATTGATATTATATCTAAGGCAAACTTAGAGAGGTTTCTTATTAGAAGAGGAGACAAGACCTATTTTGATTTAAAAGGAGCAAACAGAGAGATATTGCAGAGGTTAAAAGCAGAGGAGATGGCTTCCTTAGACTATTGCACCTATTGCAGAGATGACCTCTTCTATTCTGCCCGTAGGGGGGATAAGGATAAACGAAACCTTGCGATAATAGGGATAAGGTAACTATCCTTTTAACTACTCCCTTTCATATAGCAGTGAATGATTGAAGCAGAGATTTGCTTCTTTAGAATCAATCCAGAGTTTTGGAGGGGTTGGTATTGGTTAAGGATTTTGATAGTTTTCAATATGTAGTCGTAACTTCAAAATAGCAACTTTAAGAGTAAAATTCCTCCTGAAAGGTTCTTCTGATATTATCTTGTAAGGATGACCTTTTCTCTCTTAGTAATTCCTCCAGTCTCAAGCCTTATAAAATAGACCCCTGAAGGGAGGGGATTTCCTTTATCATCCCTTCCATCCCATTTTATGGTATAGGTTTTAGGCTCCAGGCTCTGGGCTTTAACAAGAGTCTTTATAAGTCTACCCGTAGCATCATAGACTTTAAGATTAATAGTTTCTTTCACTGGCAACTGTAAACTAATAACTGTGGACTTCTTGGCAGGGTTTGGGG
>CAZWJY010000049.1:7146-10135 GCA_964634335.1 uncultured bacterium | reverse complement strand
ATTGATTCATAAGGAGATTCTTGAGGAACTTAAAAAAGACCCTATAGACCTCAATAAGGCAAGCTTAAAGGACCTTCTAAAGATACCCTATCTTGACCCTGTACTTGCCAAAAGAATTATCAAAAATAGAAAGTATAGAGAGTTAGAGGACTTATTAAAGGTCCCGGGTCTGGACAAGGAGCTATTGGAAAAGATATCAAAATTTGTAAAAGTAGAGAAGCCTCCCCGAGTAAAAGTCAGAAGGCTTCCGAAATCAGGGGAAGTAAAGTTAAGAATGATAAACCATAACTTCTCACCCACGGATTCTCTCATAGATTATAAGGTCTATTCAAGAGTCAAGGGGAGATATGGTGGAAGTGAAATTATTCTCATCTCAGAAAAAGACCCAGAGGAGTCTAAGTATTTAGACTTTCTCTCCTATAGCCTTGCCTTCTCTTCAGAGAAAAGGAAACTCATCTTAGGCAATTATCTTGTAGGTTTTGGTCAGGGGCTCATCTTTTCTTCTCCTTATGAGTATATCTCTTCCAGCCAACCCTCTTTAGCTATGGGGCATCTCTGGGGATTGAGACCCTATATACTATCGAGCGAGAACAAGGCTCTCTGTGGTGTCACCTATCAGGAGAGTTTCGGAAGATTTATCCCAACCCTCTTTCTCTCTTACGCAAAGCTGGATGCTTATCTAAATAATGACTCTACAGTAGAAAGAATATCCTATTCAGGCATCCATACCGATTCTAATAGAATTAAAGATATTCTCGCAGAGAAACTCCTTGGACTCCATATAAGTTGGAGAGGAGAATCCTCAAGATGGGGTATCACAGGGTATAAAAATTTTTATGACAAGTCCATTGCACCAGAAGATTCTCTCTATTCCTTCTATGGCAATACCCTTACCCTTTTGGGACTTGATGGTATGAGTATTCTTGGTGATTATTCCCTTTTTGGAGAAATAGGATACTCTCTTAAGAATGGCTGGGCGTGTGTAGGAGGTCTTTCAGGAGACTGGGGTAGATTGAGAATAGGTTTTAATCTTAGAACCTATTCTAATAGATTCTTCTCCCCTCACGGTAGGAACTACTCTCTAAGGGATAGAAGGGAAAGTCTCGGCTCCTATTTCTTTACGAGATATAAAATGAGAAATATGAGATTCTACTTCTATGGTAATCTATCCTGGGACCCTTTAAAGGACTCTATACCTACTTGGTTTAGGCTAAGAGTAGAAAAGGGAGATAGACCTCTTAAGATAGGATTGGTCTTTAAGGAGAATCTAAGAGAGGAAGTTATGAAAACTCAGGGGGTTAGATTGGATATAGATTATCAACTTTTGAAACCCTTATCTCTCTGTTTCAGGATAGAGGATAAATACAGTCAGAATAAAGAACCTGCTAAGGGTTATCTTCTATTCTTAGGTGAGGTATTGAGGTATAGGGGTATAAGGATAGATAGTAGATTCTACTGGTTTGATATCCCTTCTTATCATACAAGAATCTATGCTTACGAGTCTTCTCTCCCGGGGTTTGGAGGTAGTTACTCCTTCTATGGGAGAGGATGGAGGGTCTATACCCTTTTATGGATAAATTTGGAAAGGTTCCTTTCCTTATCTATAAAATATGGGATGACTGATAAAAATGGGGATAAGGTATATGACCTATCTTCTCAGATAGAGTTTAAGATATAGAAAGGAGAAGAGATGCAGACTCTTTTAATCTTGACCTTGCTCCTTTTAGGAGCAGAGGAGAAGGGTTGGCTTACAATAGAAACGATACCATCGGGATTGGAGGTCTATATAGACGGAGAGCTTGTAGGAAAATCTCCTCTAAAGAATGTTGAGGTATCAGTAGGTAGACATACTGTGAGTCTATTCTCCTCAGACACTATTGAGAATGCCTACTTTAGGGTAAGGAGGCAGGGGGTATTAAAGGGAATCCTCTCTCTACCAGAATTATCCAAATATGATGCAGGAACAGTGGAAGTAGACGTAAAGGCTAAGGAGAAGACTAAAATCCTTTTCAACTATAAGGAGGTTATAAATGCGCCCAGAAGAACGAAGTTCTTTCTCTATGGATGTTTAGGAGGAATATTTGCCTCAGGGGTGATAGCAGGAGTTATTATCTCTTCCCTCTTTTGATAACTTATAGAATCCTCCTCCTATCTGATAATAGAATTATATCTCTCAACTCCTCTAAATTTCTGGCTTTTAACCAGTGTTCTTCAAAATTTGGGTCCTGAGCAATCTGAGCGATAGCCATAAGAGCCCTAAGATAATAGCTCCTCTCATCGGAGGTGCTGACGATAACAAAAACAATATGGACTGGGGGGAGTGAGTGAGAAAAAGTAATACCCTCCCTACATCTGGCTAATAGAATATCAAACTTATGGTTCCCCTCAATAATAATGTGGGGAATAGCAAATCCTGGATGGATTGCTGTAGTAGATTCTTTCTCCCGTTCCATAAGAAGATTGAATAGCACATCTCTATCGATATTCAATCTCTTAGAAAGGGTATCAGCAACGATTGAAAAGAAGTCTTTTAGGTCTAATGCCCCTTTAAGGTCAAGAATATCGCATTCTTTGATTAACCTGTCAAACTTATCCTCTGTGATACTATCCCGTTCAATTAAAATCTCCTTCAGTTCCTTCTCCAAGGTGCTTCCTGCAAGTTCCTTGGCAGTTATTCTCTCAACAACATGAACGATTGCAGCCTGGCGATATATTTTAGACCTTACATATAACCAATACCATATAAACCCTGCGATAATAAAAATGCTGGTAATCAATAACGAAATCTTTCCCATTTCAAAAATAAGAAATCCATAAAGAATAATTCCTATGATTTGAATATAAGGGTAAAAGGGTGAGTGAAACTTTGGGCGATAATTCCGTAATTTGCTCTCTCGCATAACAATGACAGAAAGATTAACAAGGGTAAATAGAAGAATTTTAAGCGTTGAAGCTACCTTTACGAAATTTTCAAAATCTAAAAATAGAA
>CAZWJY010000049.1:0-7136 GCA_964634335.1 uncultured bacterium | reverse complement strand
GAGAGATGTGGAGTTTTGAATTTTATATTTATCTTTTGAAGGAAATGTGGCAAAATCTGGTCTCTACTCATTGCCATAGGAGTGCGAGATGCTGATAGAATTCCTGCATTGGCAGTAGTGATGAAAGCAAGAATTGCACCAATGGATAAAAGTATAATGCCAAATATCCCCATAAAACTGCCAGCTCCTAAAGATATTGGTGTAAGGGAAAATTTTAATCTGCTACCCTCGACCACCCCTACTGTGGTGAAGATAACCATTACATAAAGAATTCCAACTATCAGAAGGACAGAAAACATCCCCAATGGTATATTGCGCTCAGGTCGTTTTATCTCTTCTGCAACACTTGCTATTTTGGTAAGTCCTCCATAAGAGATAAATACAAGACCTGCAGTCGCAAATATAGACTTTGTGCCAAAAGGTAGGAAAGGGGTGTAGTTATGAATTTTGACTTCTGGTAAACCTAAGAAGATATATAGAACAAGAATAGATATGAGTCCAAAAACTAAAAAGACTTGGAATCTACCTGTAGTCTTTACACTAATGATATTAACTAAGGTGAAAAAGATACAGAATCCTACAGCAATAAGTTTAATCTGAAATGGAGTAATGCTCGGATAAATCAGTAATGCAAAGGCTCCCATCCCTAAAAGTGCAAAAGCACTCTTAAAACTGATTGAAAACCAGCTGGCAAGTCCTCCCAGTGTTCCAGCAAAAGCTCCCAAACTCCTCTCGATGTAGAAATATGTGCCACCAGCCTTTGGCATAGCTGTGGCAAGCTCAGCTTTTGAGAGCACACTCGGTATTATGAGTAGGCTTGCTAATAGATAGGAGACGACCACTCCCGGACCTGTCTTTGCATAGGCAAGCCCTGGCAGAACAAATAATCCAGAACTAATCATAGAACCTGCTGCTATGCAGAAGATATCAAGGAAACCCAATTCTTTCTTTAACTTCATAGATATTGCCTCCTCCTCTTCAGATACTAATTTAGAGATTATACACATCTTTTTTCATTTGTCAAGCTTCATCCCTTGAATGGATTTCACCTTTTAGATATTGACTCTTCCAGAAGAATCTCTATTATAATTAAGATGCAGAGACTTAGGGAGAAACTCCTCAGAATAGATAGAAAAGGATATAAGGCTTATAAGGGTTTAAAAGGAGAGTATAAATTTCCCAATTATACCCTACTCATAGAATCTGTCCAGTCTGACCCCTTTGCTCCTCCATCAAGGATAAGGGTATCTCTATCTATGAGCACTGCAGGATTTCCTTTTGAGCTTTATTCAAATAACTCTAAAAAGACGGGGCTTGAAGATTTTCTGCTTAGAAAGGCTTATATGACCCTCAAATCCCTGGAAAAGAGAAGAGGGACAGGGAAGAGTGGAATTTTAGACATCCAGAAACCAGGACAGGAGATTCTTAAACAGACTGGGGTAGTAGTAAAAGATGGAAGGATAGAGGCGAGATTTTTCATAGGACTCCCTGCCTTAGGAAGGACCATTCTTGCAAGAGATGCAGAGGAGATATTCTTCAGGAGTATCCCAGAATTTGTGAGAAGGGCACTCCTCTTTGATAGAAAGGATTATGAGAAATTGAAGGAACATACCTCCCTTGTAGAAGACCAGGATTATTTGAGAGAGAAGTTGAAACAGATGGGTCTTGTGAGTTTTATCAAAGATAATTCTATCCTACCAAGAAGGAGTGGGATAGATTCAAGACCTATGGAAAAGGGAGCGATTCCTTTTAAAAGTCCTGAGAGTCTGAGGGTAAAGATAAATCTCCCTAACAGAGGAGAGGTTACAGGAATGGGTATACCCGAAGGGATAACCCTTATAGCAGGTGGTGGATACCATGGAAAGACTACCTTGCTCCTTGCCATTCAGAATGGAGTCTACAACCATATAGAAGGGGATGGAAGGGAATTTGTAATTACAGTAAAAAATGCTATAAAGATACGCGCAGAGGATGGAAGAAGGATAGAAAAAGTTGATATCTCCCCTTTTATAAATAACCTACCAATGGGAATGGATACCAGAGACTTTTCAACAGATAATGCCTCAGGTTCTACATCCCAGGCAGCAAATATCATTGAAGCAATAGAGGCAGGAGCAGAACTTCTATTACTGGATGAGGATACATCAGCAACAAATTTTATGATAAGAGATAAAAGGATGCAACTCCTGGTAGCTAAGGATAATGAGCCTATTACCCCTTTTATAGATAAGGTAAAATCTCTTTATAAGGATTATGGAGTGTCTACTATCCTCGTTATGGGCGGTTCTGGAGATTACTTGGATATTGCAGATAGAGTTATTGTGATGGAGAACTTCATCCCTAAGGATGCTACTGAGAAGGCAAAAATGGTTGTTAAAAAGGTCCCATCAGATAGAAGAAAGGAAGGAGGAGAGAGGTTTGGGAGGATAAGGGAGAGGGTGATAAGACCCGAAGGGTTTAACCCAAGAAGAGGGAGAAAGGAAGTGAAGATAGATACACCATCTCTTAATGTTATAAGGTTTGGGAGAGAATCTATAAATTTGAGCTCAGTAGAGCAGATTGTAAATATAAACCAGACAAAATCGATAGGCTATGCACTTCTCTATATTTTGAAAAATGGGATAATAGATGGGAGAAGGACTCTGAGAGATATTTTGAGGGTATTGGAGAGAGAACTGGTCTCTTCTTCTGATTATGATAAACTTTCACCCTTTGGAATTCCTATGGGAGAGTTTAAGGAAATCAGACCCCTTGAGGTTGCCTCTGCTATTAACAGAATGAGAAGTCTTAAGGTCTCATCTTAAAATGACCAATTTCTTAATAGAATTATAGCTCCCTATGGTTAATTTATAGAAATAGATACCATTGGGAAGCACCTTCCCTGAATCATCCTTTCCATCCCAGAGAATATCATAGTAGCCAGGCTCTTTCTCCTCAGAGACCAAGGTGCGGACAAGTTTACCTGTAATATCATAAACCGTCAGATTCACTTTGCCCTTTCTGGAGATTCCATACTTTATTAAAGTATAATCTTTGAAGGGGTTTGGAAGATTTGAATAGAGAATAGGAGAAAAGGGGATTTTGCTGAACCTCTCTTCTATACCTACCCCGGTGGATGTGGTTATTACTTTAACTGCATCTTCTTCCTCTGGCTCATCCTGAGCTGTGCTTTTGATAAGCAGAATAAGGGGAACATTTGGAGGGATATCCATACCCGGTGTGACTTCTACCCTTATCTCTTTATAACCCTTGGGTTCTATCCCTTCCAGGAGCCAACCAGGACCTACTACTTCATTGGTTATATCGTTACCACCTGATAGAGAGTCAAAGTATTTAACATCCCATCCCTCAGTTCCTGTATCACCTGTAACTACAAAATTCCCACTTGTATTTCCATCATTTTCTATCTTTATATAATATATAGCCGTCTGGTTGGGCTCTACAGTCTGGTCTTTGGTCTGTCCATCACCTGTAGTATTGTAGATATCATCCCCTGTATAATCTGTCTCATCAGAATTCCTTACCTGATTGTCAGGTTGATAGAGAACAGCAACATTGGTTATTGCTTTTACTGCATCTCTCTTATGAGCATTTCCCTGAGATGATGAAGTGATGAGGACCTCTAAGGAGTCTCCTCCAAGGATGGTCTCATCAGGTACAACCTCTACTCTTATCTCTCTTGATTCTCCAGGGTCAAGGTAACCGGTAGACCATCCAGAACCTGTAATCTCAGATGTTATATCCTTCCCATCTATCAGTGTATCAAAATAGCTCACTCTCCATCCCTCGGCTTCTGATGTTCCCTTTACTAAGAGGCTGTCCCTCTCTTTACCATCGTTCTCTATTTTGATGTAGTAAACAGCCGTATCATTATTGACTATAGTTTGACTCTTTGTCTGTTCTGTTCCATCAAGATTATAGACATTATCACCAACATAATCAGGGTCGCCCTTATTTTTAATTAGGTTGTCGGGTTGATATAAGGAGAAGACAGAAGTAACTGCCCCTACTATATCCTTCTTAGAAGTATCAGCAGAAGAGAAAGTAGCGATAAATACAGTTTTTGAAACTCCTTCTGATACTGTATCATCAGGTGTAATCTCTACCCTCATCTCTACCGTAGTATCGGGAGAGCCGAGCACTACAACCCATCCATAAGGACCTGTAATAAGGTCTGTAATATCTTCACCACCGGTTAAGGCATCATAGTATTTTACTTCCCATCCACCATCGCTTGGTGTCCCAATTATCTGGAACATAGAGGGGTAGTTACCATCATTCTGGATTTGTATGTGGTAGATAGCAGTTTGACCGGGTGGAATCTCCTGGGACTTTGTCTGGTCAGTTCCATCACTATTGTAGATATCATCTCCGATATACTCTGTCTCCCCTTGATTCTTAATCAAATTATCAGGTCTATTTATAAAGATTGGTGATGTTGATGCCCTTACAACATCCCTTTTCGTATTGTCTGTTAAGGATGTAGACCTTATGAAAAGATGAATGCCAGATTCAATCCAGAACCAATCTGCCACCACTTCTACTCTTATCTCTCTTGATTCTCCTGGTTGAAGCAGACCTGTAAACCAACCAGAACCTGTGATTTGGGATGTTATATCATTTCCTCCTGACAGGGCATCAAAGTATCTAACCTCCCATTGACCCCACCCACCAGTTCCTGTAACTTTAAAACTATCAGCCACATTTCCATCATTTTCAATCTTTATATGATATATAGCAGTATCATTATTGACCACATCTTGATATCTGGTCTGACCAGTCCCTGTCTCATTATAAATATTGTCTCCCAGATAGATAGTCTCATCACCATTCTTTATCTGATTATCAGGTTGCTGGAATGGTGGTAGGACTAAGATTTTCTCTTTCCTCTCATCATTTTCAGGTCTCTCATCGCCAGGAAGTTGCGTCCATACTCTCGCAAGATACTCTCCCTCCTGGGTAGGAATCCAGGATTTAGGAAAGGTTATTGTAATCTCCTCATCAGGAGAGATACTAAGAACATTAACCGTATCTGCATATACTGATGAGGAGTAGCAGAGCATCTCCACATCATCGATTCTCCACCATCCTTGATTACTTGACACAAAGTGGAAGCGGAATCTTACATCAGGTTGATTATCTGCGATAGATGAGATATCAACAGTGTATACTTTACCAGGAGTAATATCTGCGTTAAAGGTCATTACAGTAGTCCAAGTAATTCCACCGTCGACACTCACATCTACATCCCCCTGGTCTACAAACCAGTGGCTATACTGAGTCCAGAATCTCAAAAAGACCCCTGTCTTTCCCAAACAGTTAACAGAAGGGGAGATAAGCTCTTCATCCTGAGTTGAACCCATCCCCTCATCATCGCCGTTAGATTCTATATAGTAGTCAGAGTCTCCTTCGAAGACTGCATGCCATCTTCCTGGAGGACCGGAATTACTCCCTCCATCAATAATTGTCCAACCTGGAGGGTCGCTGCCTCCATGATTAAAATCTTCACTGAGAAGAACCTCCACAGGGGCAATTTCAGCATAGGCAGGGAAATTTGATTGGGGATTAGACCCGAAGTTTCTCACCAGAGCCTGCACAGTTGTTGATTGGTCCCTTACTGGATTTAGTGGAATTGTAGATATATCCACTACCCCTACATCACTGGATGGGGTATAGACCGCCCAGTAGGCATTCACCCTTCCACTTCCAAGCATCCCTTCATAGCCTGGATTTATTCCATCTATATTATCTGCAGTATTCACAATTCTCTCAAAGATTTGGGAACCATCCCATAATGGATTGACTGCTTTCACAAGAGCTCCTACTCCTGCCACTACACTGGCAGCTATGGATGTTCCCATTAAGGTATCATTGGCAGTATCATAACCAGGAGTATAGTGATAGGATGAGGTTGTTAAGACTTCTACCCCAGGTGCAGAGACATCTACCCAATCTCCATAGTTGGAATAGTAAGCCTTATGGTCCTCAGGGTCTGTTGCTGCCACAGATAGAACATCTTCCCTGTTACCTAAGAAATCCGGGGTATCACTATTCTCATTGGCTGCAGCCTTAACAAGGAGGACACCATTTCCTATTGCATAATCTACAGCATCATTCACTAAATCGCTTGAATCCCTTCCACCCCAGGGAAGGAGAAGTATAGAAGCTCCCATATCTGTTCCATAGGTAATAGCTTGAGCAATGGCATCATCAAGCATAGCGCCATATTCCTCCCCCATCCAGGATAGGGATAGACCAGCCCTGAGACACATTATCCTGCATCGCCAGCCTATACCTGCAATACCTGTAAGATTATCGGTAACTGCGCAGCATACACCTGCGCATCTTGTTCCATGCCCATTAAAGTCAGAAGGGTTGTTATCAGGAGTAGTGGCATCCTCACCAGGATAGGCGTCAGAACCTTCATAGTCTACCCAATCATAACCAATCCAATCATCTACCAGCCCATTTCCATCATCATCTATTCCATTACCAGTTTCAGGATTATAAGGGTCTGTCCAGGCATCCTCCCCAGGATTATGCCAGAGATTGTCAAAGAGGTCTTCATGTCCAAAGAGTATTCCTGTATCAATTATACCTATCACCACCGCAGTATCCCCTGTTGTAATATCCCATGCCTCAGGTGCATCAATATCATGGTCGCTTACCTGGCTGAGATACCACTGGGAGGGGTAATAAGGGTCATTAGGAACAAGCCTTGTATATCTAAACCATATCTTATCGACCTCTTCTATATTTGGGTCCCTTTCAAATGCTCTTATTACATCTTCTATATCTCCCTTAGAGAATTTAACCCTGAACCATCTTCTCAATCTATCCCCATTTCTTTTTGCAAGAGAATTTATGAAAAGGGGTCTAAATTCTGTTATTCCATAACGATTACAGAGTATATCCAGAGAGGCAATCCCGGTTTTTAAAATCTTCTCCTGGGATGGACTGATCACTCTCACAGCCTCTGGCTTAAGTCTAACTGCCAGATGGTCTGGGAGGTATTGAGGAAGATTATCCATACTACTCCACCCCTGATTCATCCCTATAAAGAATACAACCCATACACTTAAGCTATTCATCCCTACCTCCTTCATAATTATGGAGAAAAATGGCTCATTGTCAAC
>CAZWJY010000048.1:8763-10213 GCA_964634335.1 uncultured bacterium | reverse complement strand
TCTAAACTCTATATCCCTGAAGCAGATTTCTCTCTCACCTTAGATAATAAGATTAAGAGATTGAGACTTATCATATCTAAAAGGGATATTGTAAAGAGAGAGGAGGAAGAGATAGAGCTACCTCCTCCAGACCTTAGAGTGGAAGAGATACTCTCCCATTATCAAAAAATTCAAGACTCAGTGGTGGTTAAGTTGAATAACACCCTTTCCCCACAAGACCTTGAAAGAGTAATTTCAGAGGCTGTATTAGAATATACCCCTGCTAAGGGAATAATTATGGAGAAGGTAGAGAAGGGGTTACCCTCTGGAGATATAACTGCGGCAAAGCTCCACTCCCTCCTTCCTTTCAGTGGTCACATCAGGATATTGAAATGTTCCCCTTCAGAAATTGAAGAGGTGAAAAAAGACCCTCGGTTCTTTCTCCATCTAAAATCAGAAGGGTTTGATAAGGTAGCAGTGATTGCCCCTATCCTCAAAGATAGAGATTTTGAGTTATCCTCGCTCTCTCTTTTAAAGCTGTTGATTTTATACCTTAATGAAAGATATTAAAACTGGTAGACTCTTCTGGACCATCTTCGCTGTCTTTTACGGAATTACTTTTGCCAAGAATTTTTTCAATGACGCTATTGAAGAGAGCACCTCTATCTATATACTTTTTGCTGTTATTTTTATAATCTGGATGGGTATAGAATTCTATTTTGGCTTCCCCTTTTTCCAGTCAGGAATCTTAAAGGAGGAGAATGGTCTTCTGAAGACAATCTTTGCTTTCTTCTTCTATCCTTTCTTAGGCTTCTGTATAGCAGACAGAATAAGTTTCTCCTGGTCTCAAATTAGATTCATCACCCCCTTTTTCAAATTCTTAGGGCTTTTAATATTTCTTCTCGGAACCTTTCTGAGACTCTATAGCCTCTATTATATCATAAGCTCCAAATCCTATAGAGCAATCCTAAAAACACCTCCCTATAAACTATGCCGACACCCCAGGTATCTGGCTACATTCCTCCAGATTATAGGAATCCCTTTGGTTTTTTCTTCATACCTCGGAATTGGCTTAGGGATAGGAATTGGACTACCCATTATTCTTAAAGAGATTCAATGGGAAGAGGGGATTCTTTTGAAATTCTATAAGGGTGAATATAGGATTTATAAAGAAAAAATTCCTATGCTATTTCCATGGCGAAAAAGGTCTTAGCAGTCCTTATCCTTCTCTCCTGTTCCTCTCATAAAGAGAATGATAAGATAGAAAGGGTTGTCTCTTTAGTCCCCAGTATTACAGAG
Source organism: uncultured bacterium (assembly GCA_964634335.1). Taxonomy (GTDB): domain Bacteria; phylum Hydrothermota; class Tepidihabitantia; order CAYHGV01; family CAZWJY01; genus CAZWJY01. Next base: position 8,935 of record CAZWJY010000048.1, on the reverse strand, counting down.
ACTATCTATGCCTTGGGAAAAGAAGATTTATTAGTAGGGGTAACCGTTTGGGATGATTATCCAGAAGAGGTAAAGGAGAAACCGAAGGTGGGAGACTTCTCCAACCCTTCCTTAGAGAGGATTTTGAAATTGAATCCTGATATAGTCTTTGCTACCCTGCCTGAACAGAGGG
>CAZWJY010000048.1:0-8753 GCA_964634335.1 uncultured bacterium | reverse complement strand
AAACAGTTAGGGATATCTTTAAAGAGATTAAGGAGATATCTTATCTTCTGGGAGTTGAAGAGAGAGGAGACTCCCTTTTGAAATCTATGGTCCAGAGGATAGATTCCGTTAAGAATAACTCGCTATCTCATAGACCAAGGGTATATATAGAACTCTCAGCAAACCCCTTGATAAGCATAGGTGGGAATTCCTTTTTAAGTGAAGTGATAGAGATAGCAGGCGGTGAGAATATATTTAAAGATATTTCTCAGGAGTATCCTATGGTCCCTTCTGAAGAGGTTATTAAAAGAGACCCAGAGGTAATAATAGTTCTCCATCCCGGAGGAGGGATAGGGGAGAGGCTTGGCTGGGAGAATGTATCTGCAGTAAAGAAGAATAGAATATATAATGACATAGAGGAGAATCTTTTATTAAGACCCGGACCAAGAATAGTGGAGGGGATTGAGGAGTTGGCAGAGAGACTTAGAAGATGAGAAGGAAATTCTGGGGAATGAGGCTAATTATACTCTTAGCCCTGCTCATAACTCTTTCTCTTATAATAGGTCCTGCAGGTTTCTCGTTCTCCATCTCTTTAAGGGTAAGACTACCCAGAATCCTTCTGGGCATATTTGCCGGAGGAATTCTCTCCTTCACTGGAGCAAGCCTTCAGGGACTCCTCCAAAATCCCTTAGTAGACCCTTATATCCTTGGGATAGCCTCAGGTGCAGCCTTTGGGTACAGTATAGGACTCCTCTTAGGACTTGACCCCTCTATCCTTCCAGTCTTTGGATTCTTAGGAGGGGTATTTACTATGTTTCTGGTCTATTCCATTGCCAGGATAAGGGGAAGACTTTCTAAAGCAGGGATAATCCTCTCAGGGGTTATTGTCAGTTTTTTATTCTCGAGTCTGATTATGCTCCTCTTGGTCTTCTCCCATAAGCCCTTATCCCAGATTATCTATATCCTTATGGGGAACCTCGGTTTTATATTTTCAAAGAGAACCCTCACTCTTTTCATCATTGTTGCAGGCTTGAGTATCCCTGCCCTTTTCGGGATTTATATCCATTGGAGGGATTTGAATATCTTATCTACAACAGAGGATGTAGCAAAAAGCTTAGGCGTAGCTACAGATAGATTGACAAGGGTTATCTTTGTCCTCTCCTCTCTGCTTACAGGTTTTGTCGTCTCCTTTTGTGGTGCGATAAGTTTTATAGGACTGATAGTCCCTCATATTATTAGACTCATCCTTGGTCCTGACCATTCCACTCTACTCCCTGCCTCCTTTCTACTTGGTGCATCTCTCCTTCTATTATCTGACCTTATAGCCAGAAGTATTGCTCCGGTAGAGCTTCCCCTTTCAGTAGTCACTTCTCTATTTGGTGTTCCCTTCTTCATCTATCTATTAAAGAAGAGGTTATGAATTCCATAGAGATCTCGGGCTTATATTTTGGTTATGAAGGGTCTCCACTATTTAAAGATATATCTCTATCTATTGGTAAAGGGGAATTCTTTGGAATCATTGGTCCAAATGGTGCAGGAAAGACTACTCTTTTAAGACTCATAGCAGGGCTCTTATATCCTGAGAAAGGGGAGATTTTCATTCTTGGAAGAGATATAAATAATATGAGAAGGAGAGAGATAGCAAGGGTAATAGGTTTTGTTCCTCAGGAGAGTTTCTTTGCCTTTCACTTCTCTGTTCTGGAGGTTGTGTTGATGGGAAGAAATCCCTATCTCAGACCCCTTGAAAGACCAAAGAGTTCTGACTATGAAAAGGCTTATGAAGCACTGAGATTCACTCAGACTCTCTATTTAAAAGATAGAAATATAAATCAAATCTCTTCAGGGGAGAGACAGAGGGTAGTATTGGCAAGGGCATTAGCTCAAGAGCCGGAGATTCTACTATTAGATGAGGTAACATCCCATCTTGATATCACCCACCAGGTAGTGGTTCTATCCATACTAAAGAGATTGAAGGAGAAAGGGGTGACCATACTATTCCTATCCCATGATATAAATCTTGCCAGTCTGTGCTGTGATAGGATTCTACTATTGGATAGGGGAGAGGTGGTAGCCTGTGATATACCTGAGAAGATAATATCCTTGGATTTGATAAAAAGAGTCTATAAGGTAGAACCTTACATAACTTCACATCCTGATACTTCCACCCCACAGATAATCCTACCGGCAGCCCCTTGACAGAGGAAAAAAAGCAATATAATCTATACAAAAAGGAGGCTTTTATGAAGATTCTAATAGGGGTGATGTGTATCCTCCTCTCCACACCTATAATTGCACAACAGACTAAACCTGTAGAGATTAAATCGGTTATACCACCTCAATTCATTAAATGTCCAAGATGTGGAGAGCTCAATAAGTGGGAGAGTGAGTATTGCAAAAGGTGTGGTTTTCCTTTAAAAGAGGCAAAGAGAATGATTCTTGATTCCCTTAAGAGAGAGGAGACTGCGCAGATTTCTCCTAAGGGGATTAAAAGGGAGGTAAAGGCTTTAGAGGTAAACCAGTCGCGTCCAGAAAATTGGGGTTCCTCAAGACTCTTTCTTATGCCTACCACAGATGTGGTGAGTAGCTATATAGTGGGTTTTGTTGGAGGGGGGACGATGAATCTTGCTTATCTGGGTGAAGAGAATAAACAGGCATTCTCACCTTTCCTTTTAGCCAATGTAGGATTAGGGGGAGTGGCTGAACTGGAGATAAATACCATAGGGACTCTAACAAATCTGGGTACAGGGGTCTTCAACATTCCTGCCACTTCTGTAAAGGTAAGATTCTTTGAGCAGAGGGGTTCCATCCCCTCTTTTGCTGCCCAACTTAGGGTATGGCCTACTTATACAGGACAATACCAAAAACTCCCTGTAGAGTATGATACAATAGGGGGCGAAGCTTATAAGATTGAAAGCTCTATTGACCACCTCTACAGGGCAGGGGTGCTTTACGGAATACTGGGATACAAGGTCAATAAGGCTGAACTCTTCCTTGGAGTATATACCCAGGACAATAGATACAAAAAGAATCTCCACTATGAGTACTATAAATGGGATACTCTTTATGGTGGATACAACTATGACCATGGAAAGACCTTAAAAGGGGAAGAGGAACAGAAGATCAGATACTGGTTTATGGGAGGCTTAAGGGTTCCTGTAAATCCATCTACCTATATAATCTTGGAATACGAAAATATCCCAAGGTATGAGTTTTCTGAAAAGGGTATGTCTATAATAGACCGTCATACAGGTATGTTTGGGGTAAGGTTCTACTTCCTCCCTCAGATATCTATTGATGCTGCAGGCGTCATATCCTCTGAAGGGTTTAAAGGGATAGCTGACCTTATTATCCATACGAATATAAACCTCTCCTTCTACTTTCCCGACCTTGTCCGTCTAATCAAAAGAGGATGCCTCGGAGGATAGAAATAGTTGCTTCTCTGTTGTTCTTGATTAACCTTATAATAGCTCAGGAGAGCTCCATTTCCAGATTTGAGATAATGAAGGATACCTGGCGAGAGGAGGGCTATAGGAATGGGTATGAGGATGGGTATAAGAGGGGAGAGGTGGTAGGAAGGGATGAAGGGGAAAGGAAGGGTATGAGGGAAGGGGAGAGGGCTTGCCTCACCTTCTTTCTCATATCTCCCTCAAATATTCCTCCCTCACCCCCTCCGCCTTTATTTAAAAAGGCAACTCTGGATACCCTTCCAGAGAAGGTAAGCACAGAACTCGCAAAGGCTTATTACAGAAATATGGGTTATGAGAGAGGTTTTAAGGAGGGGTATATTCAGGGTTATAGGGATGGATACTCTAAGAGTTATGAGAAGGCTAAAAATAGAGCGACCTCAAACTGCTGTATAACAGGATGCCTCCTCCTTTTGCTCTCTACCTCCTTTTCTCCCTCCTACTATAATTTCAAAACCTTTTCCCAGTTGACATTATCTATATTTGAGATACCTTAAAGGATGAGTATAGTAGCTATTCTCCTTATAGGGGTCATCTCGCTGGGTCAGGATTTTCAGATGGCTAAGAAGGCTTATGAGGAAGAGGACTATGAGAGGGCAATAGAGGGGTTTAGAAAATTAGCGAGCGAGTCTAAGGATGCTCTCTTCTATTTAGGACTCTCCTATTACAAAACCCAGAGATGGATAGACGCAGGTATTACCTTTTCAAGATTTTGTGAGAGATTTCCTGACGATGATAGATTAGAAGAAGCCTTTTCTAAAGGGATAGAGTCCTATCTCTATTGTAATAAAACCGATAATGCCTTTAAATTCTTCAAGCAGTTCTCCTACATACCTTTAGCCCCAGAACTGGGATATAGGCTGGGTAAAGCCCTGGAAGATAATCAGGAGTATAAGAAGGCATATAGGGTCTATTCTGAATTGGAATCAGAGGATGCTGGTCTGTGGAGTGCAGAGGTGCTGTTAAAGACTAAAAGGATAGAAAAGGCTAAGAGGTTGCTCTTCTCCCTTATCTCTAAAAATTCTGCTCTCTCTGATAGGGTATACTTTAAGATATTTTCACTTTATTTAAATAAGGGGGATACCCTCTCAGCTATTGAATCTCTCTTAAATATTAAGGATATTAAGAAGTTGAAACCTACGGAAGCCCTCTTCCTTGCAGATTTTCTCATCTGGGAGAAGGATTTTAAGAAGGCAGAGAGATGTCTTAACATAGCTAAGAACGATTCCTTATGTAGAGAGAAGGCTCTAAAGGAACTGACTTTTGTCTATAGAAATCTTAGAGATTATGAGAGAGAGGAAGAAGTCCTTCAGACCCTGGAACCCTCTGGATGGGTCAGAAGAGAACTCTCATGGGTGAGGTGTATGCTGAATAAAGAGTTTGATAGGTCATTTGTCCCTGAGTGGAATTTTTTAGACCCTTCAGAATTTAAACAGACTGTGGAGAGACTCTACCAGAGAGGAGACTATAAGGAAGCCCTTGAACTCTTGCTCTCTTCACCTTTCTCTCTACCTTGGGTATACCTGATGGAGGGAAAGATATATGAGAAGTATGGGGATTATTCTACAGCCATAAAAGCCTATGAAGAGTTCATAAAAGCAAAGGTAATGGGGGAGAGGATAAGAGAGGCGGAAAAGAGGATAGAATATATTAGAAACTATGAACTTGCAGATTATGAAAAGGCTACAGAAGAGCTCCTAAGATGTCAAACCTTAGAAGAAAAAGGGAAGGTGCTCTTTAAATTTACCAAAGACTATGAGAAAGCAATCTCTTATCTAAAAAATGCAGAGACAGAAGAGGGTCTCTATTATCTGGGTCTATCCTATGAGTTCTTATATAGAAAGACAAAAGACCCTAAGTTTCTCAATGAGAGTAAAAAGGTCTATAAGGATATTATAATTAGGTTTCCGGGGTCATGGAGAGCAGAGGCTGCAAGCTTTAGAAGAGCTTCCCTTATAGATGATATCTCTGAGTATGAGAAGTTTATTGCCTTTTACCCAAAAGGGAAATTCTCAGATACCGCTCTCTTCAAATTGGGTATGAAATATCTGGTATTAGGGGATACCTTAGAAGCAAAAGAGAAGCTGGAGAGGATAGAGAAAGAGTTTCCCCACTCACCTCTCTATCCCACTGCGGTATTTACTATTACAAGATTGGATACTGTAAAGAGAATGAAGAGACTCTCTTCATTGGTCTCTCTGTCATTAAAGGACTCAATCTCCTATCTCTCCTTAAGAGATTTATATAAGCTGGCAGTTTCAAGAGAAGCCTATGGAAGGGCTATAAGATTCTTAGAAGAGATGTTCAGGAACTTTTCACATCCGCAATTTAGAGATGTGAGAGCTTATGTGCATCTACTCATTGAAACAGGAAATTTTAGAAGGGCTTTGAGGTTTTTAAAGGGACAGCCCAAGAGTGGAGAGTATCAACTCTTAAAAGCAGAAGTGCTCGCAGCCCTAAGAAAGGATAGAGAGGCTATGCTCCTCCTCTGCTCCTTTTATCCAGAGACTTATGAGAGTGAATATTTATACCTCAAGGCAGAGATAGCAAAGAGACTGAAGAGATTAAGGCTCACCCAAGAGTGTCTGGAGAAGCTTATGCGCCTGCCTTACAGGGACGAATATTTCTTTAAAGGGGAAGAACTCCTGGCAGAACTCTATTTTGATAATGGGGACTTTAACAGGGCTATCCCTCTTTATAAGGACCTTCTTAATAGAAGTGGTTTGGCAAAATATCTTCCTCCCCTCATAATCTCTTTATACAGAACCCAGAGGTTATCTGAGGGTGACTCCCTTCTGGAGATATATGGTGAGGCGAAAACTCCCCTCAGGCTTTCCAGATTGAAGTGTCTGCTGGATAATTACAGACTTCAGGAGAGCAGGCAGGAGATTTCACAGATAGTCGCAATGGAACCCTCGGTAAGGAACAATCCGGAATTCATATACTATGAGGGACTCTTAGAGCTTAAAAGCGAAAACTTTGATAAGGCTATAGAGAAGTTCAGTCAATTACGCAGATTTAAGAATAGCAGATTCTCCTCCCTTGCCAATTTTAAGATAGCCACCTGTTATTATAGGAAGGGATACTGGGAGAGGGCAATCGATTTTTATAAAAAGGTATTGAAGGATACCTCTTTAAGAAAGGATGCCCTCTTTAATATAGCCATCATCTATAAGGATAAGAAGAGATGGGATGAGGCAATCTCCTTATACAGAAAGTTATTAAAGGAGACGAAAGACCCTAAATTTGAGAGGGATATAAAATTTAGAATTGGATATACCTATTTTCAGAAGAGGGACTTTGTTAAAGCCCTCAGTATTCTGAGAGATTTGAGGGGAGAGGTAAGAAATAGAGATGAGAGATGTGAGATTATCTACTGGATTGGTGAGTCTTATTTCTCTCTTGGTCTGTTTGTGCCTGCACTCTTTGAATTTATGAAAATCCACCGCTTCTACCCTGAGAAGGAACTCTGGAAAATTACCAGTGAGCTTAGAATGGGAATGTGTTATGAGATGCTGGATAAAAAGGAGAAGGCTAAGGAGGTCTATATAGGGATAGTAGAGAGGAGAGGAAGAGAGGATGGATGGGCAAAGGAGGCTTTGGAGAGATTGAAGGCACTGGAATGATCACGGATTACTTGACTGGGAAGAGGAAATTTCTATAATTCTGTATGGATTTATTTAACCCTCCCAAGAGATTCCTTTCCCCTTTAGCCGATAGAATGCGACCGAGAAATTTGGAGGAGTTTGTTGGTCAGTCCCATATCCTGAGTAAAGGGAAACCCTTAAGAGATGTCTTGGAGAAAGGGGAACTCTTCTCTATGATATTCTGGGGACCTCCAGGCTGTGGGAAGACTACCCTTGCTATGCTCGTGGCAAAATATACAAAGGCAAGATTTTTATCCTTCAGTGCTGTTGTATCCGGAGTAAAGGATATTAGAAAGGTTACAAAAGAGGCAGAATATCAACTGAAGGCACATAACCGCAGGACTATCCTATTTGTAGATGAGATTCACAGATTCAATAAAGCACAGCAAGATGCCTTTCTCCCTTATGTAGAGTCAGGAAAGATAGTCCTTATAGGAGCTACAACAGAGAATCCTTCCTTTGAGGTAATCGGTCCTTTGCTCTCCAGAACAAAGGTCTATGTTTTAAACCCTCTATCGCCTGATGAGATAAAGATAATTTTAAGGAGAGCCCTTGAGGATGAGAGGGGACTTAAGCTCTATAACCCTGCAGTGGAGGAAAGAGTCTTGGACTATTTAACCATTATAGCGAGTGGTGATGCAAGAGTAGCTCTAAATAACTTAGAATTCTCTGTGCTGTCAGCAAAGCCTGATAAGGAGAATAAGAGAAAGGTGAGTCTGAAGTTAGTTGAAGAGGTAGTGCAGAGGAAATCTCTATTATACGATAAGTCTGGAGAGGAGCATTATAATCTCATCTCTGCATTTATAAAGAGTTTAAGAGGTTCAGACCCTGATGCTGCCTTATACTGGATGGCAAGGATGCTTGAGGCAGGAGAAGACCCCTTATATATCGCCCGGAGGATGATAATCCTTGCTTCAGAGGATATAGGGAATGCAGACCCCCAGGCATTGGTAATCGCCAATGCAGCAAAGGAGGCTGTTGAATTTGTAGGACTACCTGAGTGTTCCCTTGCTCTTACCCAAGCCTGTATATACTTAGCTCTTGCACCAAAGAGTAATGCAGTTCTAAGGGCATATCAAGGAGCAAGGGATGATGCCTTATCTACTATTTCACAGCCTGTCCCATTACATCTAAGAAACCCTGTCACCTCCCTCATGAAAAGGTTAGGCTATGGTAAGGGGTATAAGTATCCCCATAGTTATCCAGGGGCAGAAGTGAACCAGGATTACTTCCCTGCAGGGTTAAAAGGAAGGAGATACTACTTTCCTACAGATAAGGGGTTAGAAAGAGAATTTAGAAAGAGGATAAAGAGGAGAGAGATTTGACCTTCTTTCTGGATAATATTGACTTAAGAGGGGTTTTCCTGTATTCTAAATAAAAGGAGGTAATATGGCAGAGATTACAGTGAAACAGGCTGAGGGATGCAAGGCAGCTATTATCAAGGGGCAGGGACCCTATGACAAAGTAGGTCCTCTCTTTGAGGAGCTCTTTGAATGGCTGAAGAAGAAAGGGATAGAACCATCAGGACCTTCCTTTGGTATCTATTATGATGACCCTGAGAAGACCCCTCCAGAGAAGTGTCGCTATGAGATAGGATTCCCTATTGATAAGGATATTGAGGGGGATGAAAGGGTAGAGATTAAGACTTATTCTCCTGTAGAAG
>CAZWJY010000047.1:7275-10472 GCA_964634335.1 uncultured bacterium | reverse complement strand
CAGGGGTATACTTCTATAGACTTGTGACAGAGGGGTATAGAGCCACAAGGAAGCTTGTCTGGGTGAGGTAGTAGAATTACACCCAGGAGGGTGTCTTGAAGGGATGAGTCGTCAAAACCCTTAAAGTGCTATTTTGAAGTTGCAACCATATGGGTTGACAAAACGATAGAACTGTTTATTCTATGGAGTGAAGGAATGTAGGATAGGTGTTTTAGTCTCTGGAAGGGGAACTAACCTCCAAGCCATTATTGATGCTGTCGAGGCAAAAAGGATAAGAGCAAAGGTGGCTGTGGTTATAAGCAATGTAAAGGATGCTTATGCCTTAAAGAGGGCAGAGAGGCACAATATCCCCGCCATCTTTATAGACCACAGGAAGTTTCCTGACAGGGAGTCCTTTGAGAGGGCTGTGGTGAAGGAGTTGAGGAGATATAAGGTAGAGCTGGTTCTTCTTGCAGGGTTTATGCGCATCCTCTCCCCATATTTTATAAAAGAGTACAGGAACAGAATTATGAATATCCATCCTGCCCTCCTCCCAGCCTTTAAGGGGTTATACGGAGAGAAGGTTCATAAGGCTGTTCTGGAATCCGGGGCTAAATTCTCAGGTCCTACTGTCCATTTTGTAACAGAGGATGTGGATGGGGGACCAATCATCCTTCAGAAGGTAGTTCCTGTATATGATGATGATACCCCTGAAACCCTTGCCAAAAGGGTTTTGGAAAAGGAACACGAGGTCTATCCAGAGGCTGTAAAACTTTTCGTAGAGAATAGATTAAAGATAGAAGGGAAGAGGGTAAAAATTCTGAATGAGGGATAAGGTAAGAGTAGGGGTTATAGGGTGTGGAGTCAGGACTCAAATAGCTCATCTCCCTGCCTTAAAAAGGAATAAAAGGGTTGAGGTTCTAACCCTCTGCGATTCTGATATCCGTAAGCTTGAATTCTTAGGGACGAAGTATGGAATTAAGAAGAGAGAGCCTGACTTTGAAAAAGTCGTCCAGGACCCAGAATTGGACGCCCTTATCATTGCTACCCCTAATTATCTCCATTCTCCAATGACTCTTGCTGCTTTAGAATATGGGAAGGATGTCCTATGTGAACTCCCTATGGCATTAAACTCTAAGGAGGCAGAGGAGATGATAAGGAAGGCGAAGAGGAAGAAGAGAAAACTTGCAGTCTGCTTAACTTACAGGTTCCGTCCTGATGTAAAAGTCCTCAAAAGGTTTATAGATTCAGGAGAACTGGGTAAGCCTTACTATGCAAAGGCAGGATGGTTGAGGGGGAGAGAGGATTGGCCCCTTCAGGATTGGAGGAGAGAGAGATTACGCTCAGGTGGGGGTGCATTTCTAACCCTCGGTTCTCCTATACTCAGTTTTGTATTCTGGCTTTTGGGAAAGAGACCTATTTCTATAGTAGGGAGTCTGCATAAGCCTGAATTCTCCTCTGAAATAGAAGACTCAGCCTTCGCCTTTATTAGATTAGAGGGCGGAGTTACCCTCACCCTTGAAGTAGGGTGGAGTATGCTTCAGGAGAAGGAGTTTAACTATTTAAATATCTTCGGAGAGAGGGGGGCATCCCTATTAAACCCTCTACAGATTCATAGGGAGATGCATGGACATCTGGTAAATGTTACTCCATCCATAGAAAGGAAGAATTTTTATAAGGTAGCCTATCAAGAGGAGATAGACTCCTTTATAAACTCTATAATAGAGAATAGAAAACCTCTCTTCCCACCTGAGGAAGGGCTTTTAGTAGTTAAAGTCTCTGATGCCTTCTATAAGTCGGTAGCCCTCAATCGGGAAGTAATGCTCCATTGAAAAGGTTTTCCCTTCCCATCCTCTTAATCTCAGGATTTCTCCTCTCCTTCTCTTTTGCCCCCTATTCTCTAAGTTTCTTAAGCTGGTTCTGTCTTATCCCTTTATTTTGGATAATTGAGAACAATTCCTATAAAAGGATATTCATCTTCTCCTTCCTTTTTGGTTTTGTATTCTATCTCTCCCTTTTATGGTGGTTATATTTTCTTGTTGTCCCTTTACCCAAGGGTGTCCCTCTACTCCTCTTTATTGGGGTAACCCTCCTCTGTGGATATCTTAGCCTATATGTAGCCATATTCTCCATAGGAACAAAATATCTTGGACTTTTCTTCTCTCCCCTCCTCTGGGCAGTATTGGAATGGATTAGGGGGAAGAGTGCGATAGGGTTTCCCTGGGAGCTCTTGGGAACTTCTCAAATCTCTTATCCCCCTTTAATCCAATTCGCCTCCTTCTCAGGAGTCTATGGTGTATCAGCGTGGATAGTGTGGATAAATATGCTTTTATATTTTATAATAAAGAAGAGAAGAAAAGTAGCAGTTATAGGACTCCTTTTATCCTTTATCCTCCCACTCTTATACGGGAAGATTAGAATGGAACCCGGCAGAAATTTTATTAAAGTAGGGGTTGTTCAGCCAAATGTGAGTCCTGAAGAGAAAGGGGATAGAGGGACAATAGAATCTCTATTCTCTGACCTCTTAGATATGACCAGGGAGATAACAAAAGAGAGACCCTCTCTTCTCGTCTATCCTGAGACTGCCACCTTGGTGAATATAGAACGGAACTCAAAATATAAAGAGAGGCTACAGAGAATTCTGGATACTACAGGCACCACTCTGATTACAGGAACCCCTTTATGGGATTATGAGGGGTATAGGTTTCATTACTATAATGGAGCAGTCCTCATAAAACCTCATAAAGGAATTACCCAGAGGTATAGAAAGATAAAACTTGTCCCTTTTAGTGAGAGGATGCCCTATAGTGAAATCCTCCCTTTTCTTAAAACTTTTAATAAGAGTCTGAGTGGAGGGGATTTTTCCTTTGGGAAGGATTATACAATATTCCATCTACCAGAGGGAGACTTTGCTGTTCTTATATGCTTTGAATCTATATTTCCGGACTTTGTTCAAAGATTTGCCCATAAGGGTGCAGACTTCTTAGTAAATATCACCAATGATGGGTGGTTTGGGAAAACTCCAGGTCCTTACCAACATGCAGAGATGGCATTAATGAGAACAGTAGAGAACGGTATTCCTCTTATCAGATGTGCTAATAATGGGCTCTCTCTCCTTGCCGATGGATATGGGAGGGTATTGAAAAGGACAGGACTCTTCAAGAAGGAAATTCTTACCGGAGATATACCAGGACCATTAAAGCCCACTTTTTATAACC
>CAZWJY010000047.1:0-7265 GCA_964634335.1 uncultured bacterium | reverse complement strand
TCTTTATCCTCATCTCCCTCATCTCATTGATAGCAGGGATGATACTGAGATGGAGAGGGTTTATCTCTTCTGCTTCTTCCTCTTCTTCCTCTTCTTCCACTTAAGTCTAATTAAGAATTTCCTTCTCTTCTGTTTACTTTTGGTCATCCTCTATTTGTAAACCTCACCCTTCTCTCTAACTTGAGTCCTGCCAATTGCCCCCTTACAGCTATCTTTACTGATGCCACTCCAATTTTTCCAAAATAGTAGGTCACCCTTAATCTCTCCATACTAAAATTATATCTTTATTTAAGACAAAGTCAAGACAAAGATTACTTCTCTTACAAGCCCTTGACCAGAGCCCGATTTCGGATATAATCCCTTATGATAAAAAAGGAGCTTGGGCAGAAGGGGGAGGATAGAGCAGTCAATTATTTAAAGTCTAAGGGATATAAAATCCTGGAGAGGAATTGCAGGTCTAAATATGGAGAGATAGATATCATCTGTGAGGGTAAGGAGGGGGTAGTTTTTGTTGAGGTAAAGGCTCGTTCCTCTCAGGTTTTTGGTTCACCTCTGGAGGCTGTGGATGCAAGGAAACAGCAGAAGTTGAGGAGTCTTGCTCTGGAGTGGCTTTCAGAAAAGGGATGGATGGGGAAGAGAGGGATAAGGTTTGATGTAATTGGGATTAGAGGAGAAGAACTGGAGCATATAGAGAATGCTTTCTAAGATTCTTTCTGCCAGTGTTTATGGGATAGATGCCTATATAGTAGAGGTGGAGGTAGACCTATCCCTGGGACTTCCATCCTTCACTACCGTGGGTCTTCCTGATGGTGCAGTGAAGGAGTCGAAGGATAGAGTTCAGGCAGCTATAAAGAACTCCGGTTTCTCCTTCCCAGCAAGAAAGATTACTGTAAATCTTGCCCCTGCAGATATCAAAAAAGAAGGGGCAGCCTTTGACCTTCCCATTGCCATAGGCATCCTTGCTGCTATGGGTAAAGTGCCTAAGGAGACTGACAAATTCCTGATCCTGGGTGAACTCTCTCTTGATGGCACTCTCAGGTCTGTAAGGGGTGTCCTTTCTATGGCTACCCTTGCCAAGGATAAAGGTTTATCTATGATTCTTCCCAAGACCAATAGTAGAGAGGCAGCCATTGTGAATAAAGGGAAGGTCTTTGAGATGAACAACCTTGTAGAGGTTGTTGAGTTCTTAAATGGGACAAGGGTAGTTGAGCCTGTGAGATGTGATATAGAAGAAGCCTTTAAGCAGGCATCCTCCTATCCTGTAGACTTCTCTGAAGTAAAGGGGCAGGAGCATGCAAAGAGGGCTTTAGAGGTAGCAGCAGCAGGGGGGCACAATATCTTACTGATAGGTCCTCCAGGCACAGGCAAGACTATGCTTGCCAGGAGGCTTCCAACTATCCTACCCAAGCTTGAATTGGCTGAGGCTTTAGAGACTACAAAAATCCATTCCGTAGCTGGTGTATTACCCCCAAAGTCTGCGCTTGTAGCCACAAGACCATTCAGGTCCCCACACCATACGATATCTGATGCAGGGCTCATAGGTGGAGGTGTAGTCCCAAAACCTGGTGAGGTTTCTTTAGCTCATAATGGTGTCCTATTCTTAGATGAACTCCCTGAATTCCATAGAAATGTATTAGAGGTCCTCCGTCAACCCTTAGAGGATGGTTTTGTCACCATATCCAGAGCAAAACTCTCCTTAACCTATCCTGCAAGGTTTATGCTGGCTGCTGCTATGAATCCCTGCCCCTGTGGATACTATACAGACCCATACCATGAGTGCACCTGCACACCCCTTATGATTCAAAAGTATAGGTCTAAGGTTTCAGGTCCCCTTTTGGACAGGATTGACATCCATATAGAGGTTCCATCCCTTAGATATGATGAGCTTGCAAAGAAAGAACCAGGAGAGCCATCTGAGAGGATAAGGGAGAGGGTGAATAGGGCAAGAAAGGTTCAACTGGAGAGATTTAAAGGGTTGAAAAGGAAGAGGAGGATTTTCTGCAACGCTCAGATGGAATCCAGGGATATTAAGAAATTCTGTGCAATATCTCAAGAGTCTGAGGTTCTCCTGAGGACAGCTATGGAGAAGTTTGGACTCTCTGCAAGAGCTTATGATAAGATTCTGAAGGTTGCAAGGACTATTGCAGACCTTGAAGGGATGGAGGGGATTAAGCCCTCCCATATCTCTGAAGCTATCCAGTATAGAAGTCTTGATAGAAATATACGCCAGTATTGACACCCCCCTAATGGGGGTTATAATTTTTTGATGCGGAACTGGCTTGCCATTCTTATTATAGTAGGGTTTTCAGGTGCCCAAACCCTTATCAAACCTTCTGAAAGACCTTACCCCTTTACTCCTGAAGAATCCTTAGAGAAATTACCTGAAAGACCTATAGTAAGAGAGAAGTATAGGTTGGGACCAGGGGATAGCCTCTTAATAGTAGTGAAGGGAAACCTATCCTATTCTTATTATGCAGAAGTAGGACCAGGTGGAGAGATTCCTCTTGAAATCCCTACAGGTAACCCCTTTCTTATCACTGAGGCTGGCAGACTCCCTATCCTTACCACTTCAAGGTTCCAGCTCGATATCGCAGATAAGATAGAAGTAGCAGGTAAGACCATTAAAAGGGCTGAAGAGATTTCCAAGGATGCCTTCAATAAGTATTTCCATGGAGTAGATGTAAGCATATCCCTTATCGCTCCGAGAAGATTTAAGGTTTTTGTATTAGGAGAGGTGAAGGTTCCTGGTAGTTATGTAGCCTCACCCTTTATGAGAGTCTCAGATATAATAGGAAAGGCAGGAGGAATCACTCCTCTTGGTTCAAAATGTAGAATCTTCTTAAAAAGGGAGAAGGATACTCTGCTGGTGAATATGGAAGCCTTCCAAAGGACAGCTGACTTATCCCACAACCCTTTATTAGAGAGTGGCGACCTAATCTTCGTCCCTCCTATGAAGAGGTATGTGATAGTGAGAGGAGGGGTTATGGGTAGGGGAGAGTATGCCCTTGTGAGAGGGGACACCCTTAGAAATACTACAGAGGAGTTTTATGAATTGAGAAAGGGGGAGAGGTTCTTAGATATAATTGAAAGAGCAGGAGGACCTGTGCCATGGGCAGACCTCCATAACTCTTATATTGAGAGACTCACAGAAGAGAGCCCACCAAAGAGAGTAAAGATCCCTGTAGACCTGTCTAAGCTTCTAATTGATAAAGACCTATCCAACAACCCAGAACTGGAGGATGGAGATATAATAGTGGTTCCTCTTTTAGAAAATACGGTCTATGTAGGAGGGGATGTAAAAAACCCAGGACCTTACCAATACCAGCCAGGGATGAAACTCATAGGCTATATAGGTCTTGCAGGAGGTTTTACCTATAGAGCTGATATTGGGAGGACCAAGGTAATAAGGAAGACAGGGGAGGTAATCCCTGCGAGAAAAGACCCTGTAATTAAGAGGGGAGACAATATCTTCGTTCCCGATAGACCTATCTATAGCTGGTCTACCTATATAAGCATAGCTGCCTCCTTAGCTATAGCTATCAGTCACTGGTATGACCTCACCCATAAGTAGAGATGGAAATAGACCTTGGTAACCTCCTCCTACTCCTTATAAGAAGAAGGAAGACCATACTCTTTATTACACTCGGCTTCCTCTTAGCAGGGGTCATCTTAGGTTTTATATTACCAAAACGGTATGAGTCAAAGGCAAAGGTCTTTCCCCCCTTAGAGGCTCCGGAGACAGGCTCTATCCTTGCAGGTTTTTCTCAACAACTCGGCAGGGTAGGTATATCTATGGCACAGATTTATGGAATGCCCACATCTATAGATATATTTGTAGCTATTCTGAAGTCAAATACTGCGGCAGAGGAAGTGGCAGAGGAATGTGGTCTTAAAAAGATATACGGGAAGAAGGCTATAGAAAAATTGAATAAGATGGCAAAATTCATTGTCCTTCCTGAGGGGGTAATAGAGATTAAAGTAAAATCTCCATCCCCTGAATTATCTTCTAAAATTGCCAATAGCTATATAAAAGCCCTTGATAGGTTTGTGACAACAACAAATATGACAAGAGGTAGAAATACAAGGATATTTATAGAAGGTAGGTTAAAGAAGGAGAAAGAGGAACTAACGGCAGCTGAAGAGTCTCTGAAAGTCTTTGAGCAGAAGTATAAGACCGTTGCTCTTGATGAGGAGACAAAGAGGGCTATTGAGTTTTATGCAAATCTCAAGGCTCAGCAGGTAAGTAAAGAGATAGAGCTGGCTACCTTAAAAACCTTTGCTACCCTTAATAACCCTCTCTATCTTACTACAGAGCGACAGCTAAGGGAGATTAACCAGAGGCTTAAGGAGTTAGAGCAGGGTGGAGGGGGAATGAGAGGGTTTGGTGTAGGGTTTGGTGTAGCCTTCAAGAATCTTCCAGCAATGGGAGCAGAGTATGCAAGGAGACTTAGAGATGTTAGAATCCATGAGGAGATATACGGACTCCTCATCCAACAGTATGAACAGGCAAAGATTATGGAAGCAAGGGATACCCCTTCAGTTGTGGTCTTAGAATGGGCAAAACCTGGGTCTTTAATATGGCCGAGAAAGAAACTGCTCATTCTCCTCTTTGGTTTCTTAGGTCTGGTGATTGGAGGGATATCTGTGCTGATAGGACAGTTCTTTAAAAATATGGAGAAGAATCCAGACTTTCAGAAATTTAGAAAGGAGTTGGAAAGTATTATAAAAAGGAGGAGAGGTGGAATTAGAAAGAGAGATTAAAGAGAAGAAGGTAATTGTGGGGGTTATTGGTCTGGGTTATGTAGGGCTCCCCCTTTCCATAGAAATCGCCCGCGCAGGATTCTCTGTCAAAGGGGTAGACTTGGATAGGGATAGGGTATCGATGGTGAATAGAGGGAAAAGTTATATCACTGATGTAACAGATGAAGAGCTTTCAAGATATGTCCGGTCTAACAAGCTTACTGCGTTTGAAGACTATTCAGTTCTCAAAGAGTGTGGAGTTATAAACATCTGTGTTCCCACCCCTTTTACAAAGACTAAGGACCCGGATATAAGCTACATCATAGATTCTACTAAAAGGTTGGCTAACTATTTAACTCCTCAGAAGCTGATAATCCTACGCAGCACTACATTTCCTGAGACTACTGAGAAAGAAGTCCTCCCCATTCTGGAGAGGAGTGGATATAAAGTAGGCAAAGACTTCTTTCTCTCCTTTGCCCCAGAACGGATAGACCCGGGGAACAAGATATACTCATTCAAGAATACCCCTATGGTAGTGGGAGGTATAACAGAGAGGTGTAGTGAGTTGACGAAGCTATTCTACAAAAATGTGGTGAAGGATGTTGTGGTTGTCTCCTCTCCAAAGGTAGCAGAGATGGCAAAATTATTAGAGAATATCTTCCGGAGTGTAAATATCGCCTTGGTGAACGAACTTGCCCTTCTCTGTGAGAGGATGGGAATAGATATATGGGAGGTGATAGATGCAGCCTCTACAAAACCTTTCGGCTTTATGCCCTTTTATCCAGGTCCTGGAATCGGTGGACATTGTATCCTGGTAGACCCCTATTACTTAGCTTGGAAGGCAAAGGAGTATGACTTCCACTCAAATTTCATTGAACTGGCTGCAGAAGTGAATGAGAATATGCCCTATAGAGTAGTAGAGAGACTCTTTGACGCCTTGAGTGGAAAGGGTATATGTCCATCAAATGCTACAATTCTGATATTGGGGGTGGCTTTTAAAAGAGATGTAAAGGATACAAGAAACTCTCCTGCTCTTAAGGTGATGAAGCTCTTAAAGAATAAGGTGAAGAGAATCTATTATAATGACCCTTATGTAGAGGAGATAACTATAGATGGTGAGAGATATACCTCTCAGGAGATTACTCCAAATCTAATAAAAAGAATAGACTGTGTCCTCATCACCACTGACCACTCTATCTATAGATACGATGAGATTCTAAAGGCAAAACTCATCTTTGATACAAGGAATGCGATAAAGGAGCGGGGGCTTCCCAACCTTGTGACTCTGGGTTATAACAATAGAACTCTATAATTGAGGCTGGCTTCAATCGTTGGTGCAAGACCCCAGTTTATAAAGGCGGCACTCCTATCAAGAGAACTTAGAAAAGAGAATGAAGAGATCCTCATCCATACAGGACAACATTATGATTACGAACTCTCAAAGATATTCTTCTCTCAGATGGAAATTCCAGAGCCCGATTACAACCTTGGAGCAGGTTCTGGCTCTCATAGCCAACAGACAGCAAGGATGCTTATAAGAATAGAGAGGGTCCTCTTAGAAATAAAGCCAGACCTTGTAATCGTTTATGGAGATACAAACACTACACTTGCGGGTGCACTGGTCTCTGCAAAGTTAAAGATCCCCTTAGCCCATATAGAGGCAGGATTGAGAAGCTTTATCCTCAGGATGCCAGAGGAGATAAACAGGAGAATTACAGACCATATCTCATCTCTACTCTTCTGTCCAACTAAGAGAGCGGTGGAGAATCTGAGGAGGGAAGGGATAAGGGATGGGGTATATGAAGTGGGTGATGTTATGTATGATGCCCTTCTATACTACCTCCCCTTAGCAGAAGAGTCATCCCATATCCTTGAAACACTCAAGCTGGAACCAAAGGGATATTCTCTTATCACTATTCATAGGGAAGAGAATACAGAGAACTTAGAGAATTTAAAATCTATAGTGGAGATTATAGAGAGTATCCCTCACCCTCTGGTCTTTCCTGTTCATCCTCGCACTCATAATGCCTTGAAGGAGTTAGGGCTTGGATTTAAAAACCCTTATTTAAAGATTACAGAACCTGTAAGTTATTTGGATATGCTCAATTTAGAGAAAAATGCGAGATTTATTCTCACTGATTCTGGAGGAGTTCAGAAAGAGGCTTGCTGGCTAAGAGTCCCTTGCCTCACTTTAAGAGAGGAGACAGAATGGCCAGAGACTATTATAACAGGATGGAATGTCCTGGTGGGAAGGGATAAGGAAAGGGTTAAAAGGGTGATAGATAAAGGCTTTAAACCATCTACAGATGCATCTCCCCTCTTTGGCAATGGCAAAACATCCAAAAGGATTGCTCAGATACTGAGGTCATATTCAAAGCTATGAGATGAAAAAGACCTCAAGAAAAAGTGCAGTGTATGAAGAGAACTTGATTCTTTAATACTCTTACCTGGGAAGAGCCTCTCTGCCCTCCTTGCAAGGATAAGCCATTGAGGGGCTTAACAAGGGGAGAAAGATGGGTATAATT